>JAMOTQ010000168.1 GCA_027068365.1 Methanocaldococcus sp. | reverse complement strand
CAATGCAATCCTATGCTCCCCCTTTCTTTTTCTCGCCTTTTCGTAAATTTTGCTTGTTAAGCTTTCCAACTTTTTCCACATAATTTCACCAACATTGAGTAATAAAAAATAATTAACTAACACTGTTTAAACGAAACGGAATATATTTATAAGATAGACAACAAATACTATGTAGTGTTTAACCTTAATTTAATAGTTATATCTTATAGTATAAATTACATATTACATAGTAAAATAAAGAAGGGACACGATTGGTATAATTAAAGGTGATTTTATGTATAACTGCCCATACTGTGGAAAAGATTGTGTAAATAAAGAAGCAGTTAACATATATTTAAAGATGGTTGAAAGGTTTTTTAAATATCAAAATAAAGAAAGTGATATAACCTTTGAAAGATACCCAACAGTTGGAGAAGTTGGAGAGTGTAAAGAGACGGGAGGAAGGATATATTTCTGCCCTTACTGTAAAAAGCCATTTAAAGCTTATTATGAAAAAGATAAGGTTATTATAAAATGTCCAAACTGTAATGAAACTCTCTGCATACCAGCAACAAATAGGACATTTTGTTAATGAACAATAAATTAGAAATCATCTTCTTTAATTTCATCAAACTTATATTTAAAACTATTTTCTATGAAGAGTTTAAACTCTTTTGGAGTGTAAATTGGTTTTTTGTATAATATATAATCATCCAACGCAATCCTTGGGCATGCAACTATTATGTAGCAATCAACATCATAGAATAAAATTTCTGGGGAGATATTATCAACCAATATTGGGAGGTAGTTAATATTATGTTCTTCCAATAATTTTATAATCTCCTTAAAAACTCTCTTCCTACACTGTCCTTTTTTTGTTGATAAAACAACTCCAACTTTTTTTGGTCTGTTCAGCATTAATTTGGATACGGCTAAAATCCTCTTTTTTATAAATTTATCAATCTCCTCTTTGGATATTTTATCAAAGCACTTAGAAATTGGATTGTATATAAAAACCTCCTTTTGATATTTGTATGCGAGCATTAGGGGATGGAATCTTCCAGTTCCAACAAATAATATAACATCTCCTTCTTTAACTTCTCCTCTACAACCTAAGATTATACTTGGATTGAAATCTTTTAAAAGTTTTTTATATTGGATGGTTGTTGCTATTGTCACTTTTTTTCCTTCACTTTTGTGTTTTTCTATAAAGTTTTTTATATCAGTTAAGATTTTTTCCTCATCATCTTTATTAAATGTGTGATAGGCAGGGATGAAGAGGGTTTTAATCTCTGGATTTGCATAGCTAAGCTTTTCATGTCCATAGTGTATGATTAAATCAACATTTAGGTTTTTAACATGACTGTCTATTAAGTCACATGCACCAAAGCAAGTATTTCCCCATAGGTAAATCTCAACATTTATGTTTTTTTGTTTAAAGTAATTTTTAATTTTTTCAATCTCTTTCTCAACAGATAATTTTAAACCCTCTGGAGCTTGAAAAACAACTTTTGGATTCTTTTTATTTAAATTTTCAATCTCTTTTATAACTCTTTCTGTTTCTAAATCAAACATGATTATCACACAAAAAATATTTAACAAGATACTTAGAGAGTATAATTCAATGTTAAACTAATAATATTAAACTTTTTGGTGACAACGATGGCAGAGTTTATAATGGTTGTTGGAACATCATCAAACAGTGGAAAAACAACAATAACAGCAGGATTATGTAGGATTCTATCAAATAAGGGCTATAAAGTAGCTCCTTTTAAGTCCCAAAATATGAGTTTGAATTCAAGAGTTGCAAAGGAAGATGGGGAGATTGCCATAGCCCAATACACTCAAAGCTTAGCTTGTAGGGTAGAGCCATCAGTTCATTTTAACCCAATTTTATTGAAGCCAAAGGGTAATTTTATATCTCAGGTTATAGTCCATGGAAAGCCATACAAGGATATGAACTATAACGAATATAGGAAAAATAAGGACTTTTTCATAAAAAAGATTAAAGAGAGCTTAGATATCTTAGATAAAGAGTATGATTATGTTGTTATGGAAGGTGCTGGGAGTTGTTGTGAAATAAACCTATTGAAGGATGATATTGCAAATTTAAGAATAGCTGAAATGGTTAATGCTAAGGCAATATTAGTTGCAGATATTGATAGAGGAGGGGTTTTTGCCTCAATATATGGGACCATAAAACTCCTCCCTAAAAATTGGAGGGAACTTATTAAAGGAATTATAATAAATAAATTTAGGGGAAATGTGGATGTTTTAAAAGAAGGTATTGAGAAGATTGAAGAATTAACTGGTGTTCCTGTTTTGGGGATAGTGCCTTATGATGAAAACCTCGTTTTGCCAGAGGAGGATAGTCAAGTTCTACAAAGCATGAAGAGTTTTGGAAATGCAAAGAGTGGAGTGGAGATTAACGTGGTTAGATTTTCAAAGATATCCAACTTCACAGACTTAGACCCTTTAAGGTATGATGCGTTTATAAAATTTATTGATTTTGATGATGACATAACGGGAGATATCTTAATTCTTCCAGGAACGAGGAGTTCAACAAAAGAAGCTTATTATCTAAAAGAGCATAATTTTGATGAAAAAGTTGTGGAGTTTTTGAAAGATGGGGGGATTGTTATAGGAATTTGTGGGGGCTACCAAGTTTTGGGGAATAAGTTGGTTGATAAACAAAAGAAAGAATCAGATGTTGGAGATATTGAGGGGTTAAAAATCTTTGATGCAAAGACATACTTTGGAAACAATAAGGTTGTAAAAAACTCTTATGGTTATTTAAAGATTGATGATAAAACATTTAATGTTAAGGGCTATGAGATACATGAGGGTTTTACTTATTCACGTGAAAAACCTTTAATAAAGATTGAGAGGGGCTTTGGAAATTGTGGGAATGGGTTTGATGGCTCTATTAAGAAATTTGGAGATGGATTGGCTATTGGAACTTACTTCCACGGAATATTTGAAAATTA
>JAMOTQ010000167.1 GCA_027068365.1 Methanocaldococcus sp. | reverse complement strand
TTTATATGGCAAAGTAATTTTAACCCAGAAGAAAAAATAAAAGAAAATATTACCTTTAAAACCCTTGTAGAGCATCTAAAAAATGGAGGAATAGTTTATATTAAAGGAAATGTAGGAAAAAGATTCTGCTCCTCTATGGGCGTTGATTTAAAATACTTTGGTGGGAGTGGGGGAAGGATAAAAGTAGGGACTGTTATAGTTGATGGTGATGTAGATACAAGGTTTGGAATAAGTATGTTATCTGGAACCGTCTATATCAATGAAAAAAACAAAATAGAAGAGCCAATGGGCAATGTTATTGAAGTTGAGAGTGATATAAAAGGTTATAGGAAATTCATATCCATAACTGAGTTTGTTGAATATAGATATATAGAGGAAAAACTCTTAAAGCCAAATAAATTTGATAAAAATAAAGGCGTTTTAGAGATTAATGATAAAATAAAGAGAGATACTGTTGGAGCAAGATTAAATGAAGATAAGAAAATTATAGTTAATGGAGATGTTGATTTATCAACTGGTATTTTAATGAAAAAGGGAAGAGTTATTGTTAATGGAAATGCTGGGAAAAATACTGGGGCTGTTTTAAATGGAGGACTTGTTGTAATTAACGGAAACACTAATGACTTTACTGGTTTTGAGATGAAAGATGGAATAATAGTTGTTGATGGTAATGCTGGAAAATATTTGGGAGCTAAGAAAAAGGGAGGAGTTATATATGCAAGGGAGGGAAAAGAAGTTCCTCCAACAAAAAAATATGAACTAAATAATGATGATGTGGAGTTTTTAAAATCTCTTGGATATTCTGGAAAGTTTTATAAATTTGTATAGTTCAACCTTTTGATTTTTATATTTATAGATGTTCAACATTATGACATAAACCTTCACAAAATAGTAAATTGTATATATTAAGTGGATACATAGTAGATAATGTAAGAAATGGATGAAAAATTCTAAAATGGTGAATAAAAATGGTTAGCGAAATAATAAAATTAATTGAAGAAGGGAAAATAGAGGAAGTCCTCAAAAAAGTTGAAGAAATAAAGGGGGATGCTCAGCTTGAAATAATTGCTCTAACTTTAATAGAAAAAGGATACTGCGATGAGGCAGTCAAAGTTGCAGAAAAAATATCAAGTTTTGGGTTAAGAGATGAGGTTTTAAGGAAGGTTGCTATTGCATACATTGAAAATGGCAATATTGATAAAGCAATGGCTGTGGTTGAGAAGATTAAGACAGAAACCGATTTAGAAAAAATAGCTATGAAATTAATAGAGGTTAAAAAATACAGAGAAGCATTAAAGGTTGCTGAAAAAATTAAATCAAGAGCAATTAAAGAAGAAATATTAATGGCAATAATAAACGCTTTATTGGATGAATTAGGAAAATAAATCTAACTAATTTAAAATTAACTCTTTTTAATTTTTAAATTAGTTTCCAAAGTGAAAAAAAAAGTATTGAAAGGTTTAGCTAAACCTTAAAAGAGTTTTAAATTTTTTCTGCAAATGCAAACTTGCTTTTTACAGCAGTTATTTTTACATCAACTGTTTCTCCTTTCTGTGTTTCAGGGACGAAGACAACGAAGCCCTCAACTCTTGCTATTCCATCTCCGCCTCTTCCCATATCCTCAATTGTAACAGTGTAGGTTTCGCCTTCTTTAACTGGAACATTTCTTCTAACTTCATTATTTCTTACATTTCTTCTTCCTTTATTATTAAACATTCAATTCACCAAATTTCAAAGTAGTATGTTATTTCATCGCATCTTGCTCAACAATAACCTTGTCAAAAGGGGTATAAATACTTATGGATGTGCAAATATTTTTATATTTTTACACAACTATAAATAAAGGAATTTAATCACTCTTTTTTCTATACTTTAATGATTCTTCCAATAATCTCTCCTTAGCTTTTTTAAACTCTTCCTCATCAACACTCTCCTCAAATCCTAAGTATTTTAAAAGAAGTTCAGCATATTTAAAATATTCTTCATCAACTTTACTCTCTCCCAAATAAAGCCCTCTGCAATGCCTCAAAAACCATATATCGTATGTTAAAGTCAGTTTTCCGTTTCTAAGTTGAACTGAGTAAGGTCTTAACCTACAAATTAAAGGTCTTACCTTATAAATTTTGCATTTTTTAGTTTTTTTATCTAAAAATATGCATTTTCCTCCAACTTCTTTAAGCTCTCCAATATGTCCGTTGAAAAATTTAACATATCTTTTTAGAACTTCATCAAACGGTATTTTTAGATAGCCAGCTATTCTTGCTAAATCCTTTTTTGTAACCGTTGGAGCATCACAGCAGAATCCACATTTTATACAGTGATGAGCTATCCCATTCAAATATACATCAAATTTTATTTTCTTATTTTTCATTGACTTCCCTCTCTTCACACTTTCCACATAAAATGCACGGCTTTATATGACCAGCTAAAAAGTCAATTGCTTTACTAATTTTTACGTGGATATTTTTAGGAAGTTTATATATAATATAGCCATACAAAATTCCTGTAATAACATCAACAATCCAGTGCATTCCCATAATTAAAGTTGAGATTGGAATTAATATTGCCAATGCAAAGTAAATATAATTTAATGGCTTTTCATCTTTTAAATGTAATGCCAATAAAAAAGCATAAGCAGTATGTAATGATGGAATTTCATAAGTTGGTTTTGTAAATATCCAAAAGTAATGGTAATTTATTAAATCCTTAGCAACATCAACCTGAAATGGTGATTTAACTACAACAAAAGTATATATTAAACCAGCAAATAACCAGCCAAGTGCTAAGTCAATTAAAATCATGTCACTTTTTAAAAAGTCCTTTTTTATAAATAAATAATAAGCAATACCTCCAACAATCATAGAAGAAAAGCCATACAAATAAATAATTCTAAAAAATTCAATAACAATATTTGGTAATGACTGTAAATGCATATAAAACTCACTATTACATAATGGAAGTTTTAATAATAAATTAGTTAAATCAAG
>JAMOTQ010000166.1 GCA_027068365.1 Methanocaldococcus sp. | reverse complement strand
TACAGTTTATTTCTACCAACATATTAAAAAATTCTTTAACTTCTTCAGGAGCAAAGGTTAATTCTAAAAGGACTTGAGGAGGTATCATCACTTCAATTTTTCGTTTATTTTTATATATTTCTCCAAATAACAATAGAACTTCGTTTCTAAATATGTTATCTTTAATTCCACTTATAACCGAAGTATCAATAGCAATCCTAATCTTTTTCATCTCAACACCTCTTAGGTCTCAAGGGCCTATAACCAGGATTGCGTAATATCTTCGCTATCTGGAATAGATAGGTAGGTTATTCATCAACTCCAAGTAAGTCATACTGGTAGGGGTTAGTTATCCATTTTAAGATGTTATGGACAGATTTTCTTAAACTTCTCTTAGCCTTCTTTGCTTTATCTGCTCTTTTTGCCCTATTAATGTCTTTTCCTTGCATTTTTAATATTTCAGCCCACACTTCCTTTAATTGCTCGTTATCAACTTCATGCTCTTTTAGATACTTAATTAATCTGTTTCTTGCTTCTAAAAATTCCATTGTATATTCCAATAGCTTTTTAGTCTTTGCCTTTGGTTTGTCAATTTTCTCCTTGTTCTCTTTCTTGCTCTTAGCTTTATTTTTAGTTCTTATTCCGCTATCCATTTTTAAAACCTCTGTCCAGTTAATATTTTCTTTATTTTCTTTTCCATTATCTTCGGACAATTCTGGAATATAATCAACTCCTTCGATGTCATAAGCATCCATTTTATGTAGGTTGTCTAACCAAGTTAAAAACCAGTTGTAAGCTTGTTTTTCACTTTTAGCTTCCATTAAGTCAATGACGTGTTTTGCTTTTATCCTTTCATCTTCTTCTCTCTCTTCCCAATCTCTCTGCTCATGGATTTTCATAGCTTCTTTAAATAAATGTTCTTTTAACTCGCTTAAGGATTTGTCTTCCTCTCTTTTTAATTCTTCTTCTTTTATCTCCAATAAAGGTTTAATATGTTCTAATACAATTTGTTTGTTTTCTTCATAACTAAGGCTTTCATCAACAATGGCCTCAAGGTCGATAGTATCTGGGTCGATACCTCTGCCTCTTAACCATTTTTTTAAATAAGAAATCATCTGCTTCTTAGACAATTTTTTAACTGTTCTTTTAGTTTTGCATGCCATTTTTCCATCACCTCCAAGCTCTTTCATTGCCTCTTTAATTTCTTTTCTAACGTTCTCCAATGTTTTTTCAGATATTTTTGAGACTTTATGGTTGTATTCTGGAAATGTTAATCTATACAATAGCAATAATCTACCTTTTGCAGTTTCCTTAGGAATTTTTCCTTCCTTGTAATCTGAAATAATGCTTTTAATTATTCCTCTAAATTCTGATGGATTATCTAAACCTTTTTCTCCTGTATCTTTAACGGTTTTTCCTAAATATTTGTATTCTGTCATAACAATCACTTTTTCAATTCTTTAATCATTTCATCGGCTAACAAATTACCTAATATCGTTAATACTACTAACATTATTCCCAAAATTATTACTTTCCAACTGATTTTCATGTCTTCCACCTACTGGAATCTTAAAGTATTTGCATAATTCCAAAACCCTATTTCTATTAACAATAGAACCAATTATTTTTCCAGCTCTTTTGCTATAAATGTAGAAACAGAAGTTTTCTTCGTCAAAGTAATAAACTTCATCTCTAAAAACTTCTGGATTAACCTTTATTGTTGTTAATAATTTTTTTGCCTCTACAAATTTGTAATTTTCAAATAATTCAACTATTTTTTCACCATACAGCATAAAAACATATAGAAAATTCTTTTTTTCATTTTCATTCAATTTTGAATAGACCTTCCAGCAGTAGTTCAATAAATTTCCAGAATTTTTTAACGGCTTTTCAAATTTCACATTTTCATTTAGAAAATTAAAGAAATGGTATTCAAATCCTTTTTTTGTTTTAAACTTCTCATAATAATACTTCACTAATGCATCAGCTAAACAATATCCCCTCATAAACTCACCTACTTGGTAGATTTCCAACTTTCCCAACTCTAATTTTTGGAATTTGATACAATTGCCTCCAGATGTAAATTGGATAAGGTGAGGCAAATATAAAGCTTGTATGTCCTTCAGCATACATATTTGAGAGAGTTAGAGACTCTACTTTGCTTTCTAACTCATTGCTCCAATTTTTTACAGCCACCATAAACGGTGGCTCTTTATTAAACATCTTATCAACAAAATTCTCTCCACTCATATTCTCTATTTTATTAAATGAGACATCATAGCCCCCAATTTGATGATTGTAAAATAATTTTGCTTTATAAAGTTCAACTTTTTGCTCACTAAAACTATGAATTGAAATAATGTAGTATTTCCTAAAGAAAGGTAACCAATCGGAAGTATGGTCAAAAAAATCATATTTGCAGTCAAAAACTTGTATAATTCTACTCCAATCAAGGAGTTCTGGAATTGGTGGGGGTATATTTTTTGTCAATGCATTGTAAAACTCTTCCCAACTTAAATCATTAATTCCTAAAAGAGATTTTATAAAATCAATAATCCAATTGTCAGTCATATTATTCCATAAATCGTTCCATATATTATTGGGATTTGAAAAATCGGCATAATTCCACCAAAATTTTATAAAACTCTCTAAATCATTACCATTTTGTTGTTTCCACTCATTCCATTTGTTTAATGCATCTGTAAGTGTCATATCAACACATACAGAAGTATAAAATAATGCAATACCAATCGGGAGAGTAATGGGGTTACTACAGGCTACTCTTCCAGCCACATCAAGAACATAAGTAGCTCCTTCAAAAACCACATACATAAGACAATCATAAGGATTATGAACAGCATACTCAAAAGCATTTCCTAAAGATGTTTTCGCATCTTCTAAAATTTTTTGAGGATTGTTTATATTTTCAGCCAAATAATCAATAACATTTTTAACATCGTTTAGATATTGTCCAACTATATAGCTTGCAGGATTTTTCTTATAATCAAACATCTTGTCAAATTCTTGCTTATATTCATTAACTTGCTTCCAAAATTCAGCAACTGTATTTTTTAAGGCTTGTCTAAATGATTCGTCCCAATATGCTGGAATTACATTGTTTAATGCTCCTCCCGTTATTATTCTAATTTCTGTTTGTGTAACACTTCCTAAAATCCCTAAGGTTACATCCGTTCCCCAATAAATTTTACCGTCGCTCATTTTGTAACCCGAAGGGAAAACAGCATAATCTCTCTCAATTCCAGTGACACAAAAACCTCTTGCATTTATGTGATTTGTAAATTCTTCTACTCTCATATTCATATATAAAAGTCCATATTCAATTCTTAAATCTGGAAAATTGATTGTTAATAGTCCTAAATCATCTATTGGCTTTAATTCCTCTGGAGGGTCTAAAATTTGCTCTTCTATTATCTCCCAAAATTCGTCATAATTAATTCCATTATTGTCATCAAAATACTCATCCCCTACCATTAACCTTAAATTATTCCCCTCCATAACCATCATCCAATAACTCCACTATCACATTAACATAAATTGGATTTTCAACAGTTCCATCAATTTGTATTGTTAAATCATTATAGCCAGTTGGAGAGTTTTTAAATTGCTCTCCAGTAGTTCCCTTATATACGTAGTATGAACAGAGAGGATAGTCATCAACTAACAGCGTAAATAGAGCAGGATTTTCATTTTGAAATCCTGAAATAGAGACCTGTAAAACTTTAAATCTTTGCCCAATGTTTATTTTTTTGCTACCACTTGCAGTAATGCATTCAGAGTAATTTGTTATTTGGGAAACATCCCTTGCAATTCCTTTAAACCTCATTTTATCCCCTACTTATGTAAAATCTTCCAAAATGTCTCTTTAATTCATTATCTACTTTGTTATTTAGCTCTTCTTTCAATGAAGAGCATTTATCAACAAAATTCTCTACTAATTCACAAACAGTTTTATCGTTGTAAGTCCTTCCTAACCATTTCCACCTTCTTATTTTACTATCATAAACGGATGCATAAGCAGATGTGTTAATTCTATCATTGTATTTGTTTTTATAAATTCTAACATCTAAAATGTCTCCATTTTTAAATCTTAGAATTACTCCTTTTCTTATATACTCTCTATGTCTCCATTTCCAAACATTTTGGAATTTATCAATTTCTAAAATTTCTTTTCCTTTTATAAACTGGTCAATATTTTCTAAAATCTTAGCCCTGTTCTTAAAGTGAGTTGCCACATACTCCTGCTCTTTAATTTTAATTTCCATTGCTATCGACCTCTTCTTTTACTTCTTTTTCAATTTTCTTTAATATTTCTTTAACAACTTCAAAATCTTCTTTCATTAATGTAAAAGTTGCTTTATCTTTTTCAAATGCTAAATCATAAATTAAATACTTCAGCTCTCCAACTCTATACTCCTCATCTAATTTTAAAAGCTCTAATTCGTTTCCACTAACTTCCAAACCGATTAAAATCTCATCATTTTGGGGAACTATTTTTATTTCCATTTTTAACCACCAATACAATTATTATTAAAAATATGGCAAGTAAAGCCAATAAAATCCAATTTTTATTTTCTTTTACTTCTTTAATCCCTTTTTCAGTTTGATATGCAGTTTTTAAAAGTAAAGGAGTGTTTTGAATAGCAATATTTGGAATGGCATCTTCTATTTCTCCAATAAATTCGTAGGTTGTCATACTATCCCGTTATGCTTTCTTTTTCTTTTTTGATAAGTAGTAAATTCCTCCTGTAACTGCTAAAACTGCTCCTGCATATATCAACTCCTTAGGAACTCCTAAATTATTTGCTAAGCTCTCAACTTGCTTATCTATATTATCTAAAACCCCATTTCCACCGCTTAAAGCTTCATATTCCTCTGGTGTTAGCATCTCTCCAGTATCTGGATTGTAATAATACTCTGGCTCTCCATCTCCATTCTCATCAATTGGATAGTAATCTTCTAAATTATCTGCAGTCTCTTCCCCTGTTATGTTTTCTTCTCCAAATCCAATATCGGAAAGTCCTCCATCGTCTTCATAAGGATAGCTATCAGCTCCATATCCACTGTATAAATATCCTCCTCCGTAATCCTCGTATCCATAATCCCCATAACCTCCATAGCCGTAGTCTCCATAACCTCCCCCATATCCGTAATCACTATAACCATAATCGCCATATCCGTAATCACCATAGCCATAATCGTAAGGATACTGTTCAGCATAAGCTTCATTTCCTCCTCCTAACATTTCATAAGCCATTAATCCAGTTAAACCTAAGCTTCCTAAAGTTGCTCCCCAATCTAAAGCACTTTTAAGCTTATCTTTCCAGCTTGGTTTTGGAGTTGCTTGTGTTTCAGTTTTAACTGCTGTTTTAGGTGTTTCTACTGTTCTTTTTGGTGCAGTATTTCTATGCGGAATTCCTCTATTTGGTATATTCCTCTTTGGGATATTTCTTTTTGGTATTGTTCTTGGTCTTGAAATGCTTCTTGTTCTTGGAATAGTCCTTGTTCTTGGTATAGCTCTTGGTCTCGGAGATACTCTCGGTCTCGGGGCTATTATAGGTCTTCTTGGAGCTACTCTCGGTCTTATTGTCGGTCTTTTTGGTGCTATTCGTGGTCTTGGGGCAATTCTTGGAGGTCTCACAACTCTTGGTCTTGGAGGTTGTATATGTGGTCTTGGAGGTCTTACTTTTGGTCTTATCTTTGGTATAAGTGGCATAATCCCACCAAATTAAAAATTACTCACTTTTTTTCTTTTTGAAATACCAATAAACTCCTGCTAAAATACCAATTAACAATAACATTCCTAAGATGTTATAGCTCCCATCGTCATTTTTCACTATTCTCCTTATGAATGTCCCATCGCTCTTTTTTTCCTCATAATATTCTTCATCTGGTTGAGATAATCTTCCAGCTAAATAACCAGCCCCTAAACCTCCAGCAATTCCAGCTCCTAACGCCCATCTTGGATTTGTTCTAACATTTTGAATAAATCTTCCAGCATAAGGTCTAACTCTTTGAATTCCATATCTAACAAAACCTAATGGAGGCATATCACCACCAGTTTAAAGTGATTAAAAAAATCAGGCAATTAAACAACTTTTTCAGTTAATATTTTGAAAACAGTGTCTTTTTCTCCATAAACTCTTAGTTGATAATTAACTCCTGCTGGTAAGTTTTCAATAATAGCAATCTGCTCCACTGGAGATAATGATGGATTCAAGTTATTTTTAATGAAAGTTATGTCAGTTAAAACATCCATATCGTTCTCTTCTATAATGTCATCCAATCCTGTTAGCTTTATCCTATCAATGTGTCCAGAGACCGTATAGATTACAATCCTATCATAGTGTCCCGCACCAGACGGTATCTGGAAACCTTCTTCTGTAGCTTTTAATGTTTCTCTCCTTGAAATAAATCTTCTTTTAATAAAATCATGTGCCATTGCTGTTTTTATCTCATTTTCATTAGGCATTCTCTTTAATTCTCTACTCAAAACCCCCTCATAGAAATGTATAATATCCTCAGCATCTACTCCTTCAAAAGCCAATTTTACGTTAATATCATTTCCTGTTTTGTTAAACATTGATATTGTAATTGGCATTAAGTAAGGAATTAAAGGAGTTGCTATATCATCATCTTCATAATCAAAAGTTATATTTGACCTGTAATTTTTATTTGCAATATCAATTAAGTTTCTACCGTTCTGATAAAATGAAATAACCAATAAATCTAATAATGTTCCTTCGAAAAATGTTTTTTCTTTTGTTCCTGCGTGTATTGAGATTTCTACCTTATCTTTATCTGCCTCTTCAACATTTTTTAAATTGAAATAAATTGATTTTATGATTTTGTCGTCTCCAAACTTATAAACGTCTATATTATTATTTGCTGAAACTGTCTTAGAAATTCCTGTATAAACTTTCTCTTGAATTCCGTCAATCCAAATTCCCATAGTTTCACCTTATAACACATCTTGGTGAGTTATTTGTCTTATTATCAATCCTAATATGAAAAATACAAAAAATATTATAACCCCTGCAATTGCTGTTTTTTCCACATCAACTCCTCTAATCTTCATAATATCCACCTCAAAAATTAAAATTAAAGTTTTTTAAAAAGAAGCTGTCCATACCATTCCAATTTATCCTTTAACTCCTTATTTTCCTTCTCTAAAACCTCTATCTTTGCCTCCAACTTCACAATTTTTATTAATAATTCCTTATTTTGTTCTTTTTATCTCGTCGATTTCCCTTTCAATTCTTTTTATTTCCTTATTTTGTTCCCTCTCTAATAAATCTGTCTTAATTTCGTGCTTAACTTCCTCTTTTGCCTTGTAATGATTAAATTTTGTATATGCAATAACACCAACTAACCCCATTCCACTCAATATTAAAAATAGCAAAGTTCCCGTATCTACTCCAACTGCAACTGCGTCTGCCATACCCCTCACCTTTCTTTTTATGCTAATTGGGGGATACCCCATCCGTTATTTTAGGTAAAAAATGGTATTTAACGCTTTTTTTATTATCTATTCCGATAGTTCCGATAATTCCGACAATTCCGATAGTTCCGATAATTTCGGCAATTTTAAAACATATTTTTCAAATAGTGTATATTGTGATATCATGAGAGTGATTAAGTTAGTTCCAGATGACGACGAAGAAACTGAAGGACATGAAGATGATAACATTGGGAATGGAGAAATAGATGAAATTGAAAATAAAGAAAACGATACCGAAAGCTTAGATTTGGAAGACATGGCAATGGAGGAATTGGATTCTATAAACAAAGAAGATTCAAATGTAGATAGTGAATCAGTTGAGGAAGATGATAAAGAAAAGAAAGAGGATGAGGAGGAATTTGGAGAAATTAACTTTGATGAAGAGGATGAAGATGAAGATATAGATTTCACTACACACGAAAAACTTACTCAACCTAATGAATGCAAATTAACGGCATTATTGGATTATTTCTTCTTTATCTACTTCATGGTAATGGCTCTATTCTATAAAGAATTAAAAGACAAAGTAAAGTTCGTAAATAATTTTATCGAAAAGAATAAACAGGTAATAGATGAAATAAAACTAAGATTTGAAAGGTTTTTAGCCAATAACTTACCAAAAACTTATAAAAAACTGATAAAGTTCGAAGATTACATATTCATATTTGGCATTGCAATGCTGACAATAAACTTCCATATTGAAGTCCAAGAGGCAATAAAGCAAAACCAGCAGGAAACTAAACAAAACAAACAACAACCTGAGAAAAAACCCTCTACTACTGAAAACAATACCATAGCCATAGCCAATATTGATACATCCAATCAACCTATGGTGGTGCATAGTTATGACATGTGGTAATTATTTGGTAATAAAACTTGTCGATGAAAATGGAAATGAATTGGACAAAATTGGATTTTCAAAGGATGATGTTAATGGAGCTTTGAATTTTGCTAAATCAATTGTTGGTTTTATTCCAAAAATGTCATTTGGAAACAAATTAGACATTTTACCAATAGCCACAATTGTATTAACAAAGGGATTGGGCGGAGTTGTAGTTTGGAAAATTGAGAGAGAAATTTATGAAAAAGAAATAAAAATATTATTAGAAAACATTCGAAAAAAAAATTAAGGAAAAAGAAAAAGACAAAAAAGAGAATAAACTGCTAAAAAATCTAAAAAAATTTAGATTATCCTGATAGAGCCATTAGGATGAGAACATGGCAAAAAAGAGCATACAAAAGACAGTGCAAAAGCCTCCTAAGCAACCTAATATTAAGCATATTTGTATATTCGGAGTATCGGGGGGCGGAAAATCGGAGTATATTAAAACAAAATTAATTCCAAAGTATTTCAGAAATAAAAATCTATTAAAAATCATTATAGATGTAGAAGATGAATATGGATACTTAGGAATTCCAAAACTCAACTTAAAATCATTAGATTTCCAAAAAATGGTGGAACTGCTTAAAAAGTTTAGGGCTGTTAGAATACTTGTCCCTACTCCAAAAAATATGGATGAATTCAAAGAAAATCTAAAGATATTTGATAATCTTTACTTATTCTTATTGGGAAAATGCGTAAATATATATAAATTCTGTAAAGCTAAAGGTATTGTCCTATTTATTGACGAAGCACAAGATTGTGGGGCTGATTCACGTTATCTCTCATTCCCTTTAATTGGATTGTTAAAAAAAGGACGTAAGCGAAATATTAAATGTATATTAGCAACACAGAGGATTGCGTTTTTCTCTCCAGATATTCGAAGCCAGTGCAGAATAAGAATACTCTTTAGAGTCATAGAACCGTTAGATATTAAAAAATATCGAGAAATAAGCCCAGAAGCTACTGAATTACTACTAAATTCTAAAAAACCATACCCTTATGTGGTCTTAGAAGATGGAAAAATTGTAGAAAAAAATGTTTAATGGTGGGATTATGAAAGCAGTTATATTAATAACTGCATTTTTTACAGGATTGTTGATTGGGGCTACATGTTAGAATTTAGCTTATGATTTGGTAAATATTTTCTTTGGATTTGTATTAGGTTGTATATTCACGATTTTCCTTTTTGCTGAAGAGATTAAAAAAGGTGCTAAACTGATAAAAAATGAAGGTGATTAAATTGGAGGTTGGAAAAATACTTGGGGCAATCGTCATTATCTCTATTATCCTTATAATATTCTTTGTATTGTATTATAGATATGTGAAAAAATTTGGACTGATTAAAGGAGTTGTTATTGCCACATTGTTTTTAGGACTCTGGATTATATTAGTTAAGTTTTTAGGGATTTTTGGGATGATAATAGGTTTAATATTAGATTATATAATACTAAAAAGGTGATAAAAATGGATGAAAAGGATAAAAGAATCCATTTAGCTTTTTTCATTTTTCTATTTCTAAATATATTTTATGGATTAGTTACAAATAGCTACTCTTATCTTTTTTATTCCATATTTGCGTTGGTAATATCTTATTTTGTTATTTATCAAGAGAAATTTTTTCTTATCTTGGATAATGCAAGGAGTTTTGGTAAAAGGTTTATCAATTCTCCTAAAATTCTTGGTGGCTATAGGTCTAATCTGGTTGAGGGCAACCAAGGAACTAATGTTCCTAATCAAATGGAAAATAATAGAGATAAAAACGAAAGATGCAAAGAAAAAGGAGATAGCAAAGAAAATATTGAAAGTGGCGGGAAAGGAATTAGCGACACACTTTATTATTAAGGGCTTAATCTCTCTGGGAGTTCCAACATCAATTATATTTATAATAAAAATAGTATTTGATTCCTTAATCTAAATAATTTAATTATCTTCACCAAGTTCAATTATTACCCTCCCTTTCTTTGCTTTTAGGTAAGTTTTCATCATATCCTCTAATAAATCATCATAACTTTTTTTACCAGCCGCTACTACCAAAACTTTTAGCTTATCTCTAATATTTTTTGATACTTCTATCTTTGTTTTATTCCCCATACTAAACACCAATTATTCCAATATGACCCTTAACATCTGCTCCTTTTTTAGTTTCAATAACATCCGTGTCTTGAAACCTTTCCATTTTCTCCCTCCTTTTCCACATATTAAATTATTAAAAATAATTTCTTAAAATTATCGAAACTATCGAAACTATCGGCATCTAAATAGCCAATATGCGAAATATTTTCAGGTCCTATAAGAAAGTTTTACGCAATAAGGTGTGGGGGAGGGGTAGGTGCGGAAGGGGAGGGGGTCATAACAACCTATATCGTCCTGGTTTTGGTTCAAAGATGTATCCTTCATTTTTTAATTTTTCAATGAATTCCCTTAATATCTCCTCTGATACATCTTTAACTTTCTTCAGCAGTTCATTAAAAGACATTTCTCCTTTATCTTCAATACTAACCAAAATCAAATCTCTTATATTCTCTTCCCATTTCTTAACCCAATTCAAACACGTTTTAACATGCTCATCAACATCTATTCCCTTACCAGCTTCAACAAAAGCAAATACCAACTTTACAAATTCCTCTTTGAATTTTTTCGCCTCCCCCTTACTATCAAATTTAACTATTTTAGAATGCTCAAACCAATCGTTATCTGAAGATTCCCATGCTCTTATTATTACATCATTTCCCTTTATAGCTACATCAATTGATGTAGCCAAAAACACTGCCGTATATCCATCTTCTTCTGGTGTAATCTTCACAGGGATTCTCAATCTCCCTCCAACTATACTATTTCCATCCTCTTCAGCTTCAAAATACGCTTTCATCATATCACCACCATATAGGTCCATACGGATATATTACGCATAGGACCTATAACCACATCACTATTTTAAAACTATTTTGCAAAAGTATATACTAAATATTATACAAATGTTTATATAAACATTTCTATAACTTCGATACCATTATATAAACGTTTATACAATATTTATAACAAAACTTATGAAAGGGATAAAAATGGAAAACCACAACGAATGCAATAAAGATAATTACATTAAAATTAGGAAAAAAATAGGAACACTGAAAGTTAAAGGTCATGTCTATCCACAGATAACATTCCCATCATTCCTAAAAGAGATATGTGGAAAAGAAGCAGAGATAAAAATAATTAATAGTAAAAAATTTGTTATTGAGATTCTTGATTAAGACATTTTTTTTTAGTAAAAAAATTTATATCAAATAATTTAAATTAATAAATAAAATTTAAACCCGAATAGGCAAAATTTACACATTTAATAAATCATTGAGATTTAACCAAAACAAATCATTTCCTTTTTTTTTTTTGTTTATTTCAGCAATAAACTGCTATTTTATAAAAAGTTATTAAAATGCTCATTTACTAAAAATAAGAAATAATATCTTTTAAATTTTGTTTATCTCAGTTTTTAAACTGTGTTTATAATATACCGTTTAGAAATTGAGATAAACGGTAAATACGTATGTATAAGTGTTATTTTTAGTAAATGAGCATTTTAAAACGAATTTATGGAAATCGTTTATTTCTAAAAATTAAACAGAATTATCAGTTATTTCTTAAAAATACTGCCTAATTGTTTCTATTTACAAATTCGAAATTTTATTGAACACTTTTTTAAAATTTGGTAATAAAAAATAATCAAATTTTCATACATAAGTTTTAGAAAAGTTTATATAATTGTTTTAAAAAAATTTTAAAACATAGTGCGAGGTGGTTGCCCTATGAGTTTAAAAGAAGCAAAGAAGTATATCGTTGATGCCCTATTAAAGTCCCCAGATAGAACTATGAGATGGGATGATATATATAATTATCTTACGAATTTTTATCCAAAATCAACAGTTTCCAAGGCGAAAGCTGACTTAATAGATGAAGGTGTTATAAAAGAGTTAAAAACTGTTGAAGGTAAGAAGATTATCCTAATTAGAGAACCAGTATGTTATAAAGATGATGACGAGGATAAGTTTGATGAAGAAACATTTAGAATGTATTATGAGTATAAGATAAAGGAATACTTTAAAAGTGTTTTATCTAAGAATCCTGATTGTAAGGTTTTTGATGTTAGGGAGTTTTTAAAGCATTTTCCAGATTCTGGGAATTTAAATGATAAGCTTATAAATTATCCGTATGAGGTTAGGAAAATACTAACAGAGATTTTTTTAGAAGCTTATGAGGAGCTTTATGGAGAAAAATTGGATATTGAGTTTATACATATTAGCAATCCGATAGGTTGTAGTGTTCCAATGTCTAAGTTGTCCTCAAAATATGCTGGAAAGTTGGTTGAGTTTAGAGGCATGGTTATTCAAGCGACTAAGATTAAGCCAAGAGTGTATAAAGGTAGATATATTTGTCCGTTATGTGGGGCAGTGAAACATATTGAGCTTGGATTTTGGGATGTTCCTGAGAAGGTTGGTAAAGATTTATCATGTCCAGAAGATTGTAGGAATAATAAAGGTTTATTCTTTGATGAACATGGTTCGCATTATGTAGATTTCCAGGAGATTAGGTTGCAAGAACCGATAGAAGAAACTTATGATGGAAAACAACATAATATAATAATATTTTATGATTTCTATGGTCCAGAGTTTGCGGTATATACTGGATATGTTAAGGTTGTTGGAGTTCCAATTATTAAGAGAACAAAGAAAGGTAGTGTTGGGGATGTCTATATCCATGCGTTTTATATTGAAAAGGATGATGATATTGAGAAGAGAATAAAATCAATTAGCGATAAAGATTTGGAGATTATAAAAAAGATAGCTAACGGTAAGGATGCAATAAAAAAACTATCAGAATTTGCATTTAGAGAAGTTGATGGGTATGAGCTGATAAAATTAGCTTTACTTTTGCAGATGGTTGGTGGGGTGGAAACTGAAACATTAAGGAGTTCTATAAATATTTTATTGATTTCAGACCCTGGTGTAGGGAAATCAACACTTATGAGGGCGTTAAAGAAAAGATTTCCATTTGTAAAATATACTAACGCAGTTACTACCTCTGGACCAGGTTTAACGGTATCGGTTGTTAGGGAAAACACGGAGTTCGGTGAGTCGTGGGTTTTAAAATTGGGAACATTAGCAAAGGCAGATAATGGTATTGCATGTATTGATGAACTTTCAAGAAATAAAAGCTTATTTAAATACTTGTTGGAAGTTATGGAGCAACAGAGAATTAGTGTTTCAAAAGCAGGTATTGAAGCAGATGTTTTAGCAAGATGTGGTATTTTAGCGGCATGTAATCCAATTCATGGAGATTTTGATAGGGAAAAATCGGTATTAGAGCAAATTAACTTGCCTCCTGAGCTAATTGACAGGTTTGATTTAATATTCCCTATATTTGATATTATTGACGAGGAAAGAGATGAAAGTATTGCGGATTTTATGGTGGATTCCTTAATTCCAAAAAAAGAAAAATACGAGATTAATGGCATTGAGCTGACAGATGAAATATTATTGAAATATATTATATATGCAAAACAATTAACGCCGATACCTTCAGATGAAGCAAAAGATATTATAAAAAAATATTATGTTAAGAAAAGAAAAGAAGGAGAAAAAAAAGGAGTAAAATCTATGAAACCAAGACAACTCGGAGCGATAATTAGATTATCTGCGGCACATGCTAAACTCAGATTATCAGAAACAATTGAAAAAGAAGATGTAGAGATTGCGATATACATAGTTGAGGAATGTTTAAAAGCTGTAGCATACGACCCTGAGACAGGAAGCTTTGATGTGGATAAAATATTACATGGACCAAAGAAAGAGAGGGATAAATTAGCAACTGTATATGATATAATTAAAAAATTAGCTGAAAAATCGGAACTTGTTAAATATGATGATATTGTTGAAGAAGCTAAAAAAATAGGATTGAATGAGGATGATTTAGAGCTAATAATTGAGAAACTTAAGAAATATGGAGATATTGATGAGCCAAAACCAGGACGATATAGGTTGTTATGACCCCCTCCCCTTCCGCACCTACCCCTCCCCCACACCTTATTGCGTAAAACTTTCTTATAGGACCTGAAAATATTCCGCATAGGTCCAGGAAATTTTTCGCAATCTGGTATGGAGGCGATGATGATGTATGATGATGTTGTATCTAAAAGAATTGGAAAAGAAGAATTAAACAAGGTTAATGTTTCTTGGTATTATGATGGGCATTTAAAATCTTGGATAATAAAAGTTTTTAGGGAAGATTTAGGAGAGCATGGGAAACATAAGGTTTTTAGATTTGGAAAAAAGAACGGTGAGAAGGTTATAGAGTTATTAAAATTCATACTTGATTCTAATGGTAATTGGGATGATGATGAAGATGATGATATGGATGATTGGGGAGATTGGTAAAGCAGTGATGCGTAATATCTTCGCATCTCTGCTTTATTTTTTGACGGTGTTAGACTTTTA
>JAMOTQ010000165.1 GCA_027068365.1 Methanocaldococcus sp. | reverse complement strand
TATGGTGAAAAAATGGCTGTGCATC
This sequence comes from Methanocaldococcus sp., assembly GCA_027068365.1. Taxonomy (GTDB): domain Archaea; phylum AGJL01; class Methanococci; order Methanococcales; family Methanocaldococcaceae; genus Methanocaldococcus. The sequence goes on along the minus strand of JAMOTQ010000165.1, from coordinate 2,996 downwards.
CAATTGATTACAGATACGGAACACCAGAAATGAGAAAGGTCTGGGAAGAGGAAAATAAATTAGAAAAGATGTTAAAAGTTGAAGCGGCATTAGCCAAAGCACAGGCAGAACTCGGATTAATTCCAAAAGAAGCGGCTGAAGAGATAAACAAAAAAGCATCAACAAAGTATGTAAAATTGGAGAGAGTTAAAGAAATTGAGAAACAAACAAGGCACGATGTTGTAGCAATGATTAAGGCATTAGCTGAGGTCTGCGAAGGAAATGCCGGAGAATACATACACTTCGGAGCTACATCAAACGATATTGTAGATACTGCCAACTCTCTACTGTTAAAAGAATCAATTGAAATTATTGAAGATAAGTTAAAGCAGTTAAGAGATATTTTGTTAGATAAGGCAGAAGAGCATAAATACACTGTTTGTGTTGGTAGAACCCATGGACAGCATGCGATTCCAACAACTTATGGGATGAGATTTGCCTTATGGGCTTCTGAAATAGACAGACACTTGGAGAGGTTAAAAGAGGCAAAGAAAAGAATCTGCGTCTCTATGATTACCGGGGCTGTTGGGACGATGGCGGCTATGGGAGAGAAGGGTTTGGAGGTGCATAAAAGAGTTGCTGAGATTTTAGGATTAGAGCCAGTTTTAATCTCAAACCAAGTTATTCAAAGAGATAGACATGCTGAATTTGTATTTTTATTAGCTTTAATTGCCCAAACATTAAATAAAATTGGAGTTACTGTTAGAAATATGCAGAGAACTGAAATTGGAGAGTTAGAGGAGGAGTTCGACCCAACTAAACAGACAGGTTCATCAACAATGCCCCACAAGAGAAATCCTATAACATTTGAACAAATCTGCGGTTTATCAAGAGTTATAAAATCTCTATGCATTGCTGAGATGGACAACATCCCATTATGGGAGGAGAGGGATTTAACAAACTCATCAGCTGAAAGGTGTATATTTGCAGAGGTTTGCGTTTTAATAGACCACATATTAAGTTTGGCAATTAAAGGGATTAAAAAGCTAAAAGTAAATAAAGAAAATGTTGAAAGGAACTTAAACTTAACAAAAGGGCTTATAATGGCTGAGAGAATAATGATTGAATTGGCAAAAAGAGGTATGGGCAGGCAAACAGCCCATGAAGTTGTTAGGCAGTGTGCAATGAAGGCCTATGAAGAGAAAAGGCATTTAAAAGATGTTTTATTAGAAAATAAGGAAGTTATGAAGTATTTAACAAAAGAGGAGTTAGAGAAATTGATGAATCCTAAGACATATATTGGATTAGCTCCACAAATAGTTGATGAGGTTATAAAAACTTTAAGGAATAAGAATTAATAAAAAATAATGGTTTATCCTATTTTTCTATTTTTAACCCTCTATTTTTTGGTGATTTTTATGGATTTTATGGGGGCAATATCAAAAGATGGATTAAATATAGCAAACAAATCAAGAGAAATTGTTAAAAATAAAATAAAAGAGGTCTTAGGAGATAAAATAAATAAATTCAGTGAAAAAGAGATGGGAATAATTGAGAGAGTTGTTCATGCCACAGCAGACCCCGAGTATGCCAAACTTTTAGTGTTTAAAAATAATCCAATAGAAGAAGGAATTAAAGCCATAAGAGATAAAAAGCCAATAATAGTTGATGTAAATATGATTAAGGCAGGAATTAGATACGATGAGGTCTATTGTTTTATAAATCATCCAGATGTTTTTGAAATTGCTAAAAAAGAGGGAATAACAAGGGCAGTTGCTTCAATGAGATTAGCCAAAGATTTAATAGATGAGGGGATTGTAGTTATTGGCAATTCCCCAACTGCGTTGTTTGAGGTTATAAGATTAATTAAAAAAGAAAATATAAAGCCAAAATTAGTTGTTGGTGTTCCAGTGGGGTTTGTTCAAGCATCAGAATCAAAAGAAGCACTTAGAGAGATAGATGTTCCAAGTATATCTACTATTGGTCCAAAAGGGGGGACTCCTGTGGCTGTTTCTATAATTAATGGCATTATTGCCTATGCAAAAGATGAAAAAGCTTAATGGTGAAATTATGGAAATATTAGTTAGATATGGCGAAATTGGATTAAAATCAGACCCAATTAGAAAAAACTTAGAGGAAATTTTAAGGAAAAATATTATAAAATTGCTTAGAAAATATGAAGTTGATGCAGATGTTAAAATTTTGCATAGAAGATTATTGGTTAAGGTAAATACAAAAGATAAAGAGGATTTAGCCCTAAAACTATTAAAAAAAGTTGCTGGTATTGTTTCATATAGCCCAGTTTATGAGTGTCCATTGGACATTAACGAAATTGTAAGTTATGCAGTCCAAATTATGAAGAAAAAAATAAGCTCTATAAATAAAGAAAACAAAGAAAAAATAACCTTTGCAGTTAAAACAAAAAGAAGCAACAAAAGATTTCCATTTAAATCTGTTGAAGTAAATAAAAAAGTTGGAGAGGCAATAGTTGAAAAACTTGGATTAGAGGTTGATTTAGAAAATCCTGATATTATATTGGGAATAGAGATTTTAAAAGACAGGGCATACATATTTACAGAAAAATACGAAGGTATTGGTGGATTGCCAGTTGGTAGCCAAGGAAGGGTTATATGCCTAATCTCCGACGGTATAGATAGCCCAGTAGCAGCATATATGATGATTAGGAGAGGATGTAGGGCTGTTTTATTACATTTAAAAATCACGGAAGAGAGTTTAAATAAAGTAAGAAAGATTGTAGAGGTTTTAAGTGATTACGATACTGAATTGGAGTTTGTTGTCTATGATTATACAAAGGATATAGAGGATATTGTAGAAAAGCTAAAAAGTATTAAAAAAGAGAACTACACTTGCATATTTTGCAAAAGAAAAATGTTAAAAATTGCTGAAAAATATGCAAAATATTTGGATTGTGATGCTATTGTTACAGGAGATAATTTGGGGCAAGTTGCTTCCCAAACATTAAAAAATTTAAGAGTTATAAGTGAGAACATAAATTA
>JAMOTQ010000164.1 GCA_027068365.1 Methanocaldococcus sp. | reverse complement strand
CCAACGACAGCAACTAAGTCCCTTAAACTTCTACCCTCCGCATAAGCGGCATACGCCTGATTAACAACCTTTTTATGGTCTTCTCTCGTTTTTCCTGGACCCTGACCATTTCCAGCCAATCTTGATAATGATGGCAAAACATCAACTGGTGGATAAATACCTTTTCTATGCAACTCTCTTGATAAGACAATCTGTCCCTCTGTAATATATCCAGTTAAGTCAGGAATTGGGTGGGTTATATCGTCATCTGGCATTGTTAAGATTGGAATCTGAGTTATTGTTCCTACTCTACCTTTAACTCTACCGGCTCTTTCATATATTGTAGCCAAGTCAGTATACATGTAACCTGGATAACCTCTTCTTCCTGGAACCTCGTTCCTTGCTGCTGAAATCTCCCTTAATGCCTCACAGTAGTTTGTCATATCTGTTAGAATAACAAGAACGTGCATATCCTTCTCATAAGCCAAGTATTCAGCAACAGTTAAAGCAATTCTTGGTGTTAAGATTCTCTCAATTGCGGGGTCGTCTGCTAAGTTTATAAAGACAACTGCCCTCTCTAAAGCTCCTGTTTTTCTAAACTCTTCCATGAAGAAGTTTGCCTCTTCTGATGTAATACCCATTGCCGCGAAAACGACCGCAAACTTCTCTCCTTCTCCTCTAACCTTTGCCTGTCTTGCAATCTGAGCCGCTAACTGATTGTGTGGCAAACCAGAACCTGAGAATATTGGCAGTTTCTGCCCTCTAACTAATGTGTTCATTCCATCGATTGTTGAAATACCCGTTTGGATGAAATCACTTGGAACTTTTCTTGAAACGGGGTTCAATGGATAACCATTAATGTCCAACTCTTTTTCTGGAACTATCTCTGGTCCTCCATCAATTGGTTTACCTCTACCATTGAATATTCTTCCAAGCATCTCCATTGAAACTCCAATCTTAGCGGTCTTTCCTGTAAATCTTACCTTTGTTTCCTTTGTGCTTAATCCTGTTGTCCCTTCAAATACCTGAACAACAGCTAATCCCTCTCTTGCCTCTAAAACTTGTCCCATTCTCTTTTCTCCATCTGGGCAGATGACTTCAACAATCTCTCCATAAGCTGCTCCTTCAACTCCCTCAACAATTAACAATGGCCCTGCAATACTCTTAACTGATGAGTATTCAATTGCTGATGTAGTTGCTGCCACTTTCATCACCTCAATAAAGAGTTTATAAAGTTTAAGGAAAGAATTTTAGTTTAATGAACCTAATTCGTTCTTAATTTTCTCTATAATTTCTTTTGACCTAACATTTATAAATTCGTCGTGTGGAATATATTTCATCCTTGCAATATCTTGCTTAACGGAAACTTTTAAAATCTTAGCTGGTTCTACTCCTCTCTCAACTGCCTTTAAAGCTTCCTGATAGAATGTCATAATTATCTTTAACATTAAGTATTGCTTCATTGGTGGGCAGTATGTATCAACCTCATCAAATGCATCTTGCTGTAAGAAATCCTCTCTTAACATTCTTGCAACTTCTAAGATAACTCTTTCCCTATCTGGCAACGCATCAGGCCCAACCAATTGAACAATCTCTTGCAACTCTGCCTCTTTTTGTAGTAAACTCATTGCCTCATCTCTTAACTGTCTCCAATCAGGTCCTGTATTTGTGTTCCACCACTCTGTAACATCGTCAATATATAATGAATAACTCTGCAACCAGTTGATAGCTGGGAAGTGTCTTCTTCTTGCCAAGTTAGCATCCAACGCCCAGAATACCTTAACTATCCTTAGTGTATTTGATGTAACCGGTTCTGAGAAGTCCCCTCCTGGTGGTGAAACTGCTCCAACAATACAAACGAATCCTTGCCTATCATTATCTTGACCTAATGTTATAACTCTACCTGCTCTTTCATAAAACTGTGCTAATCTTGAAGCTAAGTAAGCTGGATAACCTTCTTCCCCTGGCATCTCCTCTAATCTTCCTGAAATCTCCCTCATTGCCTCTGCCCATCTTGATGTTGAGTCAGCTGTTAATAAAACCCCGTAACCCATATCTCTGAAATACTCTGCAATTGTAACTCCTGTATAGACGGATGCCTCCCTTGCAGCAACAGGCATGTTTGATGTGTTGGCTATTAATACTGTTCTGTCCATTAACTTGTTTCCGGTTCTAATATCTTCTAAGTGTGGAAATTCTTCAATAACCTCAGTCATTTCGTTTCCTCTTTCTCCACATCCAATATAAACCACGACATCAGCGTCTGACCACTTAGCCAGTTGGTGTTGTGTAACGGTTTTCCCTGAACCGAATGGTCCTGGAATTGCCGCAGTTCCTCCCTTAGCTAATGTGAAAAAGGTATCTTCAACTCTTTGCCCTGTAATTAATGGAATCTTTGGTGGTAACTTTTCTTTATATGGTCTTGGTTTCCTTACTGGCCATTTTTGCATCATTGTTAGTTCTTTTCTTTCTCCATTCTCCAACTCAACAACTGCAACTGTTTCCTCAACTGTAAATTTACCTTCTTTTATTTCAACAATTTTTCCTTTAACTCCAACAGGGACTAAGATTTTGTGAACTATTGAAGGAGTTTCATCAACAGTTCCAATGATGTCTCCTTCTTCAACATAATCTCCTTCATTGACTGTTGGTTTGAATTCCCATTTTATATCTCTTGGTAATGCAGGGACATCAACCCCTCTTGGAATAAATATTGAGCCGGTTTTTTCTTCAATTGCTGTCAATGGTCTTTGAATACCATCATACATAGCTCTTAACATTCCAGGTCCTAATTCAACTGATAGTGGAGCTCCAGTCCCAACAACTGGCTCTCCTGGTTTAATTCCAGAAGTTTCTTCATAAACCTGAATAACTGCTCTATCATCATGCAACTGAATGATTTCTCCGGTTAATTTTTCTTCTCCTACCTTAACAACCTCATACATTTGAGCTCCTTTCATTCCTTCTGCAACTACAACAGGTCCTGCAATCTTAATAATCTTACCAACAACAGGCATATTCTCTACCTCTAATAATTGTTTTTATGTTATTTCATTGATACACCAATTGCTTTTCTTATTAACTCCTTAACTGGGTCTACTCTTTCAAGCTTACCATGCTTATCTGGAATTTCAACAATAACCTTATTTATATTTTTTAATTTGTCTTTTATACTTTCGGCTATTCTCTCGGTTATGATTATGAAAGCTATATTTTCATTGTTTGCAAGCTCATTTATTGCTTTTACTGCCTCTTCGTCATTCTTAACTTCATAAACATCAGTTAAACCAGCCAATCTAAAACCAATGGCTGTTTCTCTATCCCCAACAACGCCAACTTTCATCTATCTCACCTATAATGATATGAGCAGAGACCTTATTTCTTCTGGTTTTAAGTTTTCTATTTTACCTTTTACTATTGCTTTAAGGTTTTTAACTTCAAGCTCTTTGCTAACGATTAAGCCAATAATTGGACCAACGCCAAATGGTTTTCTTGTTGATAGTTTTTTACCTTTCTCTAATACATATTTATCTAACGCCTTTTCAAATGCATATATAGATTTTGTTTTCTCATATTCTTCCATTGCTTCAACTAAGACATCTACATAACTTGTTCCTTCTAAACTGCTCAAAACTCCTTCTATCCCATCAGCACTCATTAAATCTTTTAATTTCCAATCAGCCAATTCATAACCAGTTAAAGTTATGTATTTGCTTAGTTCTTCTGCTGATAGACCATCTGCCTTACCTTTTAATATAACTTTTAAGTTTTCAACATCAATTAATGTCCCTATAAATTCTCTAAATAGGTCCTCTTCTTTTCCTTCAATCATTATTGTTTTTCTTAAACTTTCTAAATAGAATTTATCCAAAGCCAATTCAAAACCTGTTATGTTGGATGTTTGGTCATAGTTTGATAACTCCTCTTGTAATGCTTTAAAGTATTCAGTCCCTTCCAAACCTCTAATAACTTCCTCTACAGTTTTAACCTCACTTAGCTCTTTTAATTTTTCTACTGGAATGTTTCCTAATGGTATCAGTAAGGCATAAGTTTCCTCAGCACTTAATCCTGCAAATTTAGCTCTTAATAATGTTTTTATATTTTTAATATCAAATTTTTTGGCAAAGACCTTTAAAATTTTCTTTGCACTATCTGGGGATATTCTATATATTAAACCATATAAGTCGGCTAAATACATATCGAATGCCTTTTCAACAGCAATAGGGTCTTTTAATTCATTCATAACATCTACAATATACTGCCCGTAGTCAGTATCTTCCAATAATCCGACCAATTCTTCTAAACTACCAGATTCAATTAGCTCATTTAACTTAGCGTCATCAAGTAACTTAGCTTCTTTACTTCTTATTCTTGCGTTAACATAAGCATAAGGAGCTAAATCAATAACCATCTTTGTAATCCATACGATTACAATAAGAACAATGATAATCGTTGCTATAACAATAAGCAGTGTGAAAGGGTTATCAAAATACGTCATTATGGTAGAGTATAGTTTCTCTATATCCACCAATGTTTCTATATCTATCGCCATTAGGCATCACCTTCTCTGTTAAGATAATTCCCCAATTCCTGCTCTCAATGGAAAACTCTTATATTTTTGTTATTATTCTTAATTTAATCTCTATTAGGCTATTTAAATAACTTTTCTGTAATTTTTAGTCTAATTATATTTAGATTTCTGTTGAATATTGCTTCTAAACTGTTGTCTAATGATTTTAATCCGTCAGCAGTTTCTATTATACATCCTCCAATTATATCAACTGGCTCTCCCTTCTTTAATACAGTCACTTTTTTTGTTACACTTTCAACCTCTTTTTCTAAATTCCACAGTGTTGAATCATCAATAAGTGCCATATCTTTCTTATTTAATCTTACAACTAACTCTCCTCCTCCCAATGAGACAGCCCCTTCTTTTATTAACTTTATTAATTTATCTTTATAATCTGGCTGTTCGGGTAATTTGGTAAGTTCTTCCCTTAATTTTTTTATTGCCATCTCTATAATTTCCTCTTTGGCTTTTAATAACTTTTTCTTTGCTTCTAATTTTGCCTCTGAGATAATTCTACTTTTAGTCATTTCTGCCTCTTTTTCTCCCTTTTTTAATATCTCTGCTTTTCTTTTCTCTGCCTCTTCTTTTGCCTTCTCTAATATTTTAGCTTTTTCTTCCTCAGCTTCTGATATAATTTTGTTAGCTTCTGCTTTGGCATCCTCTAATATTTTTGATTTTATCTTATCAACACCCATTAATTTCACCTTAAAATGTGGTATTTAAAAATAATAATTTGATGTTAAAAATTTAGGAGAACATAATTCCAAGCATAATTAAGATTGCAATCAACAAACCGAAGATAGCGAATGTTTCTGGCATAACAGCTAAAACCAGCCCTTTACCCATAGCATCTGGGTCTCTTGCCGTAGCACCAATAGCCCCTGCTGCTGTGATACCCTGCCCAATACCGGAGAGACCTGCAAATCCTACTGCAAACCCTGCTCCTAAGGCCGCTACTCCTGTTGAGCCGGGACTTTTAAAGACACCAACCAACAAGAGTATGGCAACTAATAAACCATAAATTGCCTGTGTTTCTGGAAGAACAGAGAAGACCATCGCCTTACCGAATATGCTGTTGTCTTCTGCAACAGCTCCCAAACCAGCTGAAGCGGCAATTCCCTGACCAATTGCTGATAAACCAGCCAAACCAACTGCTAATCCAGCTGCAAACATTGCCCAAGCTGTTGCTGTTGTCTTAAAGACGAACAAGATGAGGATTGCAACTAAGAACCCATATAATCCCTGGGTCTGAGGAAGTGCTTGGAAAACTATTGCTGTCCCGAACTTGTTTGGGTCTTCTGCAACAACACCTGCACCGCTTGCTCCTGTAATTCCTGCTCCAATTCCAGAACCCAAACCAGCAATACCGACTGCTAAACCAGCTCCAATAGCTCCTAAGATTAAAGGGTCTACCATATAATATCACCTCAATTTTATTAAGTTTTTAAGTTGTATTTTTTACTTTTATATTTTGTGGATAGAAGATTTATTTTATGTGGTGGTATATTCTCTATTTGCCTTGAATGGGATGAATTTCTTTCCCCCTCCTTCATAGAACTGGCTGAAAAACTCTACATAGTGTAATCTTAGAGAGTGAATAAAGCTACCTAAACCGTTCATTACAAAGTTGAATATATGCCCTACTAATAGGACAATTATAGCCAATATTATCCCAATTATTGGAATGGATTCACCAACGAGTTTAGCCATAATATTTACTGCCATTGCTAAACCTCCGGTTGCTAAGCAGAGGGCTAACAATCTTGCATAAGATAAAACATTCCCTAAAAATCCTGTAATATCCATAGCCCCCAATATTGCCTCCATTACTCCTCCACTTTTATAGCCCTTATACATTGATGCCAAGATTGCCAATAATACAGCAACTCCTATAATTCCTCCTGCTATGGTTGCACTTGCCCCAGCAAACATTAATCCAATGCCAACGAATATTGATAATATTAATATTATCCAAACTCCTTGGTTGATGAATGCATCTCCTGTATTTCCTCTTGCTATATTTTCCTTGAATCCTACACATAATCCTATTAATAGATGTATCAATCCAACAAATATGGAGAATACCAATATAGCCATTGGTCCATTTGTTACGCTTATACTACCAAGGGTAAAGAGTGGACTGTTACTGTTTATGTAGTAACTTTCTCCTAATGGATTTACCAAGGCAAGGGGTGTTTTTGTTATGTCAAATCCTAAGAACTCGTATAAGAAGTCTCCTAAATAACCGCCTGTTATAATACCCATTATAATTGTTGAAATTCCTGCTAATGTTAAAATATAACCCAGCTTACTGGCTCCTTCATTAACTTTTCCAATCTTTTTCCACATAAATAAACCAGCCAATGTCAAAAGCACTCCATAAACTGCATCTGTTAGCATAATTCCATAGAACAATAAGAAACCAGGAACTAATAACAATGTTGGGTCAACTTCATTGTATTTTGGTAGGGCATACATTTCTGTGAGCATCTCAAATGGTTTAATTGCCTTTGGATTATCTAACAATACTGGAATCTTCTCTTCTGGTTCATCCGGCTCACTTATTTCAACAAATGCAAATCCATCTGCTGAATTTTCAATTAATTTTTTAGCTTTTTCAGCATCTCTTGCAGGAACCCATGCTTCCATGTAGTAAGTCCTATTTGTTCTACCAAATTGTGAATAAGCGTCTCCTCTTTCTTTCTCTATTGATAACAATTCATAAACAGCTAATAATTCCTTTTCCCATTTTTGTGCCAGTGCTTTTAACTTTTCTATTAAGTTGTTTCTCTCTGACTCTATTGCTTTCAATTCACTCTCTATTTTTGATAATGCCTCACTTGGTGTTCCTTCCACATCAGTTATATCGTATCTCTCAAACTCAAACTTTCTAATTTCTGATAAAACGCTTTCAAGTTTCTCTTTTAATGTAATAAAAATAATTGGAACCCTAATTTTTTTATCTTTTTCAAATTCATTTCCAGTAAATACTTCAATGTATCCATCTGCTACTTTGTCAAGCTCTGTTTTTAATTCATCAACTCTCTCCTTAGGAACACTTCCCGCCCCAATAAATACATACTCTCCTGGACCAAGATATTTTAAATCAAACTCTAAACCTTTTAAGTAAGATATTTGGTCTTTCAATTGTAATAATTTAGATTTTCTGTTGTCCAACTCTGATAATCTCTCAGCTGGTTCATCTACTTCTTTACTAATCTCATTTAATACTTTCTCAGCATATTCAATAACTTCTTGATATGAGTTGAATGAAACTTTTTTCTTTTCAACTGGTTTTGGGTTTAGTATATCTTTTATACTTGTCTCTTTCTGGCTAACACTTGAAAACATGTCCAATATTCTTCCTGCTTTTATCATCAATGTTGTAACATTCCTAACATAATCAGCTGATGATGATGGTGATAACAATGTCTTCCATTCTATATCTTCTAATTTTTCAGATAAGTCACAGAGTTCTACTATACCCTCCTCATGTAAATTTCTTACAACATTATCAATTTTTTCATCCAATATCACCGCTTTTAACTTCTTCATTCTTACGGGTTTCACTAAAATCACCTTTTTATTTAAATTTCAAGGATGTCAGATAATTTCAATGACAGTATTTTGAGTTTAGCAATAGACATTATTTCTTTTATTTCTTTTTCTGTATTTTCAAGAATCTTTTCAGCTTCTTTCTTTGCTTCTTCTTCTGCCTTTTTAATCATCTCTTCAATAAGTTTTTTTGCCTCCTCCTCTGCCTCAGCAATAAGTTTTTTTGCCTCTTCAATTGCCTCTGCTTTTATTTGCTCAGCTCTATTTTTTGCCTCTTCTATCTCTTTAACTGCCTGCTCCTCAGCTAACTTTACCTCTTTTATTGCCTCCATAACACTAACGCTCATACTTCCACCTGCAGTTATTGGTAATATTTTAAAAATAGAGCAAGTATATAAAATTTTTTATCCTCAGGTCTATCACTATTTTTAGATATCAGAGATATTTAGTGTGAGTGTATATGATAGCCGGAATACAACCAATGGCTGTGCAGGTTTCTAAAGATACTCTCTTTTCAGTTATATCTAAATGATAAACACAAGATTCCATTATATCTTTTGGTAAGCCATGCCTACCCAACCCAACATATATTCCAACGGACTTCTTCTTTAATAAATAGGCAGTGTTTAATGGTGTTATAACCTTTTTCTCATCTGGCTTAGATGTTGAAGCAATTGGAATTCCAAATTGAGGAAGAAATTTATCAACAATAAAAAACCTATTTTTTTCAATTAATTTTTCCAAGTATTCCCCAGAATTTCCAATAGTTGTTTTTATATTTAAAATATCTTCCATCTTGCATGGAAACTCCATTATTGCCAAGTTACAGTCAAATGCATAACATATTGGAGCTGCTCTCGCTATAGCTCTTTTATGTGCCTCGTGCCATCTTGTTTTATCATAGGAGTTGTATAAAATTAAGGTCATCCTCTTTAACTTTTTCATGCTTTACCTCAGGAAATAAATTTCCTATTAAAATAGGTTTTTATGAATATAGAGAAAACTTATTAATATATGTTTATTTTTTGCATAGAACCGAAAAGTATATATATGAGTTCATCTATTCTATAATTCGCTTGCGGTGCAGGGGTCGCCAAGCCTGGCCAAAGGCGCCGGACTTAAGATCCGGTCCCGAAGGGGTTCGGGGGTTCAAATCCCCTCCCCTGCACCATTTTTATTTTAGAAAACTATATTCAAGAATTTAAAATAATAAATAAATGTTTTTTACTATTTTTTATATAAGATAACTCTTAGGTGGTGAGATTGGGAAATACTTTTTATATAACAAACCCTACAAATGAAGATTTAAATAATTTCATAAATTTATATATTGAAAGGTATATTTTAATATTGTTGGCAAGGTGTAAGGTGTTTTATGAGGGAAGGGCTAAAAGCCAGTTGGAGGAGGGTGATAGATTAATCATAATAAAACCTGATGGAACTTTTTTAATTCATAAGGATAAAAAGAGAGAGCCAGTAAATTGGCAACCTCCTGGAAGTAAAATATTTTGGAGTATAGAAAGAGATTGTCTCATTTTAAATAGTATTAGAAGAAAGCCAAGGGAGGAGTTGAAGGTTGTTATTTCAAGAGTTTATCATGCGTGTGCATTTAAATGTGAGGATTATGAGGAGTTAAATCTAACAGGTAGTGAGTCAGAGATGGCTGAGATGATTTTTAAAAATCCAAATTTAATTGAAGAGGGATTTATACCAATATCGAGAGAGTATCAAATACCTACTGGAATTATTGATATTTTAGGAAAAGATAAAGATAATAGATGGGTTATTTTAGAGTTAAAGAGAAGAAGAGCAGATTTACAAGCAATTTCTCAACTAAAAAGGTATGTGGAATATTTTAAAAATAAATATGGTGAGTATAGAGTTAGGGGAATTTTAGTTGCTCCTTCTTTAACTATTGGGGCAGAAAAATTGTTGAAGGAGGAAAACTTAGAATTTAAAAAACTTAATCCACCAAAAGGAGGTAAAAGAAACTTAAACCATAATGTAAAATCTAAAAAAACAGCAGTTTTAGATGAATGGCTATAAAAGGAAATATTATATATTAAAAAATCCTAAATAGGTTATGCTCCCCAGTGGGTTAGCCCTCTTGACGTAGCAGAGCTAAGGATGATAGAGGGTGTTAAACTGGGGAGACATCTTTATAAAATTTTGGTGAAATCATGAAAATCTATTTTGCTACGGGAAATCCAAATAAAATTAAAGAAGCAAATATTATTTTAAAAGATTTAAAAGATGTGGAAATTGAACAGATAAAAATTGAATATCCTGAAATTCAGGGAACTTTGGAGGAGGTTGCTGAATTTGGAGCAAAGTGGGTCTATAATATATTAAAAAAACCAGTTATTGTTGAAGATAGTGGGTTTTTTGTTGAGGCGTTGAATGGTTTTCCTGGAACATATTCAAAATTTGTTCAGGAAACAATAGGAAATGAAGGAATTTTAAAACTTTTAAATGGTAAAGACAATAGAAACGCCTATTTTAAAACCGTTATTGGTTATTGTGATGAAAATGGAGTTAGGTTATTTAAAGGAGTTGTTAAAGGAAGGGTCTCAGAAGAAATAAGAAGTAAGGGGTATGGATTTGCTTATGACAGTATATTTATCCCAGAGGGAGAGGAGAGAACTTTTGCAGAGATGACAACAGAAGAAAAAAGCCAAATCTCCCATAGGAAAAGGGCTTTTGAAGAGTTTAAAAAGTTTTTATTGGAGAGGATTTAAAATTTTAGTAAGATAATATTTATTAATGTATGATTAACTTAAATAATCAAAATTTTTAGTTTTTTAGTTTTAAAGTTTTTCATTTTAGGTGAAAGCATGAATCCATTTGATATAATGAAAGCTTCTCAAATTGCATGTTGTTTAGAGGTTAGCTCTTTCAAACCCGGAAATGTCCATAGGAATAGAGATTATAAAGATATAAAATATCATCACTTTATAAACTCTGGAATTGCGTTTGGAAATGTTGTCTATGAAGCGGCTCAAAAAGATAAGGGTGTTGGTTTATACATAAAAAAGGCAGTTATTGAAAGTAGGAAATGGTCTCCAACTAATGCAAACTTAGGAATTATAATGCTGCACATCCCCATAGCCATGGCGGCTGGAAAATTAAAAAATTTTGATGAAAATAAATTAAAAGATAATTTAAAAAAGATTGCTGAAAATACAACTGTTGAAGATGCCTTAAATGTCTATGATGCAATAAATATAGCGATGGCTTATGTTGATAAGCCAAAAAAAGGTCCAGACGTTACATCAAAAGAGGCAAAAAAGGAGCTTATTGAAAAAAAACTAACTCTTTTAGATGTTTATAAAATATCAGCAGAGTGGGATAATATTAGTAAAGAGTGGGTTGATAACTTTAAAATCTCATTTGAGGGCTATAATTTATTAAAAGAGTATTATAACGAATTTAACAATATCAACTTGGCTGTAACAAAAACATTTTTAAACTTATTGGCTAAATATCCTGATACATTGATTGCAAGAAAGAAAGGTTTTGAAACTGCTTTAAAAGTTTCTAAAATGGCTGAAAAAGTTTTAAATAATTTCACCGAAGATAAAGTTAAAGAGTTTGATAGATATTTATCAAAAGAAGGAAATAAATTAAATCCTGGAACTACTGCTGATTTAATTGCTTCATCATTGATGATATTTATATTAGATAGGATAGATAAGGGAGAGACAATACTTTGGTGAGAGAATGGAAAAAGATGTCTATGAAAAGATTATGGATTTGGCAAGAAGAAGAGGTTATCTATGGAGTTCATTTGAAATCTATGGAGGAATTGCTGGATTTGTTGATTACGGTCCATTAGGATGTTTATTAAAAAATAACATCATATCAAAGTTTAGGGAGCAATATATTGTTAAAGAAGGATTTTATGAGATTGAGAGCCCAACAGTAACACCTTACGAAGTTTTAAAGGCATCTGGGCACGTTGATAACTTTACAGACCCAATTGTTGAATGTAAAAACTGTTTAGAATCATTTAGAGCTGACCATTTAATTGAAGAGTTTGCGGATGTAGATACAGAGGGGAAAACATTAAAGGAGTTGGATGAACTTATAAAAAAGTATAATGTAAGATGTCCAAAGTGTGGAGGAGAGCTTGGAGAAGTTAAAAAATTTAATTTAATGTTTGTCACTTCCATAGGTCCAGGAGGAAAGAGAACAGGTTACATGAGACCTGAAACAGCACAGGGAATATTTATTCAATTTAGAAGATTAGCCCAATTTTTTAGGAACAAGTTACCTTTTGGTGTTGTTCAAATTGGTAAAAGTTATAGAAATGAGATTTCCCCAAGACAGGGAGTTATTAGGTTGAGAGAATTTACCCAGGCAGAGATTGAATACTTTGTTCATCCAGAGAGAAAGGAGCATGAAAAATTTGATTTAGTTAAGGATGAGGTAGTTCCTTTATTACCTGCTGAGAGACAGATGGATGAAAATCTAAAAGAAGATGAAAAGGTAATTAAAATAAGTATTGGGGAGGCAGTTGAGAAAGGAATTATAAGGCATCAAACAATTGCCTACTTTATTGCCTTAACAAAGAGGTTTTTAGAGGCAATAGGAATTGATAAAGACAAAATTAGATTTAGGCAACACTTACCCAATGAGATGGCTCACTATGCCATTGACTGTTGGGATGCTGAAATATACACTGAGAGGTTTGGATGGATTGAGTGCGTTGGTATAGCTGATAGAACCGATTACGATTTAAGAAGCCACTCAGCCCATAGTGGAGTTGAGTTATCTATCTTTGTTGAGCTTGATGAAGAAAGAGAGATAGAAACCTACGAAATAAATTTAAACTACAAAGTTGTTGGAAGGATATTTAAGAAAGACACAAAGGCAATTGAAGCATATATAAACAACCTAAGTGAAAAAGAGAAAGAAGAGTTTGTTAAAAACATTGAAAATAATGGGAAAGTAATAATAAATATTGATGGGAAGGAATTTGAGATTTTAAAGGACTACGTTGAAATTAAAAAGGTTAAAAAAGTTATTAAAGGAGAGAAAGTTATCCCACATGTTATTGAACCATCTTATGGAATTGATAGAATTACCTACTGCCTTTTAGAGCACTCATATAGGGAGGAAGAAGATAGGGTTTATTTAGATTTAAAGCCATCAATTGCTCCTATAAAAGCTTATGTTTTGCCTTTGGTTAATAAGGATGACATGCCAAAGATAGCTAAGGAGATTAATCAGATGTTGAGGGAAAGTGGTATTATAGCTGAGTATGATGACAGTGGAGCAATTGGGAGGAGATACATGAGGGCTGATGAAATTGGAGTTCCATTTTGTATAACAGTAGATGGACAAACTTTAAAAGATAAAACTGTAACTGTTAGAGAGAGAAATACAAGAGAGCAGGTTAGGGTTAAAATAGATGAGTTGATTAATTACTTAAAAGAGAAGTTAAAAGAATGACTTAATCTTCAAATAATTTTTTTATAACCTCATTGTCAATGTAAAATTTGAAGTCATTCGCTTTATAAATTCTTTTTGCCCTACTACCTTCTAAAACTAAATCGCTTTCAACTAATCCAGCATTTTCTAATTTTCTTAAATGGGCATAGACAACAGGTCTTGATAAATTTAGCTCTTTGGCTAATTCATAAATATTTTTTGGCTGTTTATTTAAAATATATAATATCTTAACCCTAATGGGATTGGACAATGCTTCTCCCATTTTAACAACATCTATCAACTTCATAAAATCACTCTATCTCGTCCCATTTCTTTTTTAGTTCCTTAACTATTTCTTTTATTTCCTCAACATCTTTCTCAATCTTTGTAAGTTTTTCATTGTCTATTGAATTTGTTTGCTTTTTTAATGGGGAGATTAAAATATACAATATTACTGCAATAATTATAACCCAGATAATCATCCAGAGGAGATTATAAAATGGATTAATAAACCCTGCTGGATACATTCCAATAGGAGGCATTATTTCCACCCACAAAAGATTTTTATTTAACAATGCAATGTGAATACCTATGGCTACATATATATCACTAACGATATATATAGTTATATGTTAATCATACATCTCAACATACAAATACGAAGATTTTATAATTAACCTTTTCTTTAATGGAATATAAAAGCTTTTTAAAATTTTAGAAAAAGTTTCATAAAAATGTTGAAGGGAGTTAATTAATTATTTCTCCATTAAACACCACTGATGGAGAAATCAACTTCCCTCTTTGCTCAACATCATTTAATGGAATAGCTTCTTTAAACATCTCAAATATATTTCCACTAAACATTCCCTTTTTAATTGGGATTATCTCTCCGTCTTTATACAAATAGGAGTTTTGTATTTCC
Source organism: Methanocaldococcus sp. (assembly GCA_027068365.1). Classification (GTDB taxonomy): domain Archaea; phylum AGJL01; class Methanococci; order Methanococcales; family Methanocaldococcaceae; genus Methanocaldococcus. Next base: position 867 of record JAMOTQ010000164.1, on the reverse strand, counting down.
ACAGCAAAGTCCCCAGTTATTGGATTTGATGTGTGAGAACCAATAACTCCATTTATATAAATATATTCATCAAAATCATCTAAGCTATTTTTTGTCCCTTCAATAATAAAGTTTGTTGGTGAAACATAAGGTAATGAATTATAACCTCTTGAAGCATTTCCTGTTGAACTTTTTCCTTCTTTATTTGCCCTCTTTATATCATATAAATAGTTTTTTAAAACCCCATCTTCAACTAAAACTGTTTTTTGAGTGGCAGTTCCCTCACCATCACATTTTGAAGAGTATAATGCATAATCCAAAGTTCCATCATCAATTATTGTTATATTCTCCCCAAAAATCTGCTCTCCAATCTTTCCTTTTAAGACACTTCTATCTCTCTGGACATTTTCAGCACTGAATGCCGGCATTAAAGTATAGGGTAACAAATCATACAACGCCCTTGGTGATAAAATAATATTACCTTTATATGATATGGTTTTTCCATTTGCTGACTTTTTAGCCAAATCTAATGCTTTATAACTAATTTCCTCAACATCAAAGATATTATGTTTAGTTTTACTTTCATAGGATGTTTCTCCATCATACATTATAGATATTGATGCAGAAAAATATGTTTCCTCCTCCTCAACATCTACGCCGTTTGAATTTATCAACCTTGCATATCCAACTTCTTTACTTACCCCGCCACTTAAAACAATGGAATTATTCTCTAAGGCAATGTCTCGCATAGTTATTAACTTCTCTAACAACTCTTTTTCATCTAAATCTAAGATTTCTTTATAAAACATCCCTTTTGGCTCTTTATATTTTTGTGGCTGAGCAAATTCAGTATATTTATCCTCAACTAAATTTTTCATTGCTTTATAA
>JAMOTQ010000163.1 GCA_027068365.1 Methanocaldococcus sp. | reverse complement strand
AATGAAATTGCTGGTGAAAGCTCAATTGGAACATGGACAAAACTTCAAACAATGAAAAGCGATATTTACGAAAAATTAAAGCCAAATGTATATGAAATTAAAGAGATTGGAAAAGAAGGGAACTATAAGGTTGGAATAATAAAAATTGCATATCCATTGTATGATTTTGAAATAAACAACATGCCAGGAGTTTTAGCTGGCATTGCTGGAAATATATTTGGGATGAAAATAGTTAAAGGTTTAAGGATATTGGATTTTAGATTCCCAGAAGAATTTATTAAGGCATATAAAGGTCCGAGATTTGGAATTGAAGGAGTTAGGAAAACTTTAAAAATCAAAGAAAGACCTCTATTAGGGACTATTGTTAAGCCAAAGGTTGGATTAAAGACAGAAGAGCATGCAAAAGTTGCCTATGAAGCATGGGTTGGAGGGGTTGATTTAGTTAAGGATGATGAAAACTTAACATCCCAAGAATTCAATAAATTTGAAGATAGAATTTACAAAACCTTGGAGATGAGAGATAAAGCAGAAGAAGAGACCGGAGAAAGGAAGGCATACATGCCAAATATAACAGCTCCATATAGGGAGATGGTAAGAAGGGCAGAGATTGCCGAAGATGCTGGAAGTGAGTATGTAATGATAGATGTTGTTGTTAGTGGATTCTCAGCTGTTCAATCATTTAGGGATGAGGACTTTAATTTTATAATTCATGCTCATAGAGCTATGCATGCGGCAATGACAAGAAGTAAGGATTTTGGAATATCTATGTTAGCATTGGCTAAGATTTATAGGTTGTTGGGAGTTGACCAACTTCATATAGGAACAGTTGTTGGAAAGATGGAAGGGGGAGAGAAAGAGGTTAAAGCAATTAGGGATGAAATAGTTTATAACAATGTTGAGGCAGATGATGAGAATAAATTTTTCAATCAAGAATGGTTTAATATTAAACCAGTATTTCCTGTCTCTTCTGGAGGAGTTCATCCAAGATTAGTTCCAAAAATAGTTGAAATTTTAGGAAAAGATATAATTATTCAGGCAGGAGGAGGGGTTCATGGACATCCAGATGGGACAAGAGCTGGAGCCAAGGCAATGAGGGCAAGTATTGAGGCAGTTATGGAAGGGAAGTCATTGGAAGAAAAAGCAGAAGAGGTTAAAGAGTTAAAGAGAGCATTAGAGTATTGGAAATAACAAAATAATTTAGTTGATTATTAATCTTTTGGTTTTATAGCAACAACTCCCAATGCTTCCTCAACTCTCCTCACATTTACAAATCCAACTTTTCTCAATCTCTCCATAACTCCTTTTTGTAAATCTTTTCCTCTATATTTTTTTCCTGGATTTCCTACATAGTGAAACAATCTTCCTCCTGGCTTTAAGACCCTAAAAATTTCTTTATAAAAATCCTCACTATATAGATGCCCAGCCAAGCTAAACCTTGGAGGGTCGTGAATAACAACATCAAACTCTTCATCCTTAAAAGTTTTTATAACATCGTAGGCATCTCCTAAGATAATTTTAATGCCTCCTTTAAACAATTCTTCACTATAAGGATTTATTTTAGCCAACTCCAAAACATTTGGATTTTTTTCTATTGTTATGACCTCAGCCCCTCTTTTATATGCCTCTATTGCTGTATATCCCAGACCCATACATGTATCTAAGACCTTTTCCCCCTTTTTTATCTTTACAGTATTTATTTTGTTTAATGTGTCTTGATAAGGATTAAACTCCTTAGTTCTGTGCATCCTTATTCCATTTATTTCAATTGTTGGCGGAATGGTTGGAACTAACTTATAATAGCCGTTATTTGATATCGCGGCTTTAAAAACCTCACCATCCTTTATAAAATATATATGTCCTTCATCTTTGGCAATCTTCTTTAAAATGTCAAAGCTAACTTCTCCTTCTGGAAATTTAGCCACTTCTTTTTCTCTATCTATTATTATTTTTTCTTTCTTTTCTGTCTTATTTAAATCCAAATTTAAAAAAATCTCCTCATATTGGGAATTTAAAATTTTCTTAGCTATTTTTGATGTTATGTAGTTCATAATCATCCCCACTATTCTGAATTAAATCGATAACTATATATTTATTCTATTGCCATAAATATTTATCATAGATGTCAATAATCTATTATAATTTATAATCATAAGTATTTTCAATAAGGGGATTTTTATGGAGCTAACTGTTGTTCAAAAAGAAATACTACAAGAACTCATAAACTTATATAGAGAAAAAAATAGACCAATTAAAGGAACAGAGATTGCTTTAAGATTAAATAGAAACCCTGGAACTATAAGGAATCAAATGCAAGCTTTGAGAGCTTTGGATTTAGTTGATGGGGTTCCAGGACCTAAGGGAGGATATGTCCCAACGAGTAAGGCATATAGGGCTTTGGGATTAGAAGATGAAGGGGAGATAATAGTCCCTATATATAAAGAAGGAAAGAAAGTTGAGGGCGTTAAAGTTGTAAAAATAGAGTTTGACACTGTATCCCATGAAAAGTGCTGTTCTTCAAAGATACACATTGAGGGGGATACCAAGCATTTCAATATTGGAGATATTATTAGAGTAGGTCCTACATATCACAACAAAATCATCATTAACGGAAAAATTATTGGTAGGGATGACATTCATAGAATTTTATTAATAGATGTTTTAGGAGTTTCAAGCATTCCAAATATAAAAGTTGGGGATGTAGGAATTAAGGAGGTCTATACAATAAATCCAGATAGCACTTTAAAAGAAACTGCCAAACTCTTTGCTGAAAAATATATAAGTGGAGCTCCGGTAGTTGATAATGGGAAATTAGTTGGGATAATCAGCTTACATGATATTGCTGAAAATATAGAGCATATAAACAAAAAAGTCAAAGAGATTATGAACAAAAATGTTATAACAATACACAAAGATGAAAAAATATACGATGCATTAAAGATTATGAACAAAAATAATGTAGGAAGATTGGTTATAGTTGATGATAACAACAAAATTGTTGGAATAATAACAAGAACTGACATATTAAAAATTATTAGTGGAAAGTTCCCAGAAAATTTCCATACTTAACAAAACCTAAGTAAAGCATATATATCATTTTAATCAATAGTATTATGGTTTTATAAATAAGGATGAAAATTTTACATTAGAGTAGTTTTAACCTTAAAAAAATTCTGTCTTATCAACTCTTAAACTTTTAAACTTTCTTAATCAGTTTTTAGTAACATAATTATTGCTTAAAAATTAAAAAATTAAAAGAGGGATTATAAGAGTATAGTCAAGCCAAAATAACAAACTCATATTATCGTCTAATAAATCTTTTTTAAATAATATAAAGTTATTTGTGAGGGATATAATGGTTAAGATTGTAGATACTACTTTTAGAGATGCTCAACAGTCGTTAATTGCTACAAGAATGAGAACTGAGGATATGCTCCCAATAGCGGAAAAAATGGATGAAGTGGGCTTTTACTCTATGGAGGTTTGGGGAGGAGCCACATTTGATGCGTGCATAAGATATTTGAATGAAGACCCATGGGAGAGATTAAGGGCATTAAAAAAGAGAATTCAAAAAACTCCATTACAGATGCTTTTAAGAGGGCAGAACTTAGTAGGTTATAGGCACTACCCCGACGATATTGTTGAAAAGTTCGTTATAAAAGCTCATGAAAATGGGATAGATATTTTTAGAATCTTTGACGCTTTAAATGATATAAGAAATATGGAAACTGCAATAAAAACAGCCAAGAAAGTTGGGGCTAAAGTTCAAGGGGCTATATGTTACACAATAAGCCCAGTTCATACAATAGACCAATACGTGGAGTTGGCAAAAAAGTTGGAAGAGATGGGATGTGACTCCATTTGTATAAAAGATATGGCTGGACTTTTAACTCCTTATGAGGGTTATGAGCTTGTTAAAAGATTAAAAGAAGAAGTATCAATCCCTATTGATGTCCATAGCCACTGCACAAGTGGTTTAGCCCCAATGACATATTTGAAGGTTATAGAGGCAGGAGCTGACATGGTAGATTGTGCTATTTCACCATTTGCCATGGGAACTTCTCAACCACCAACAGAGAGTATTGTTGTAGCATTGAAAGGAACAAAATATGATACTGGCTTAGATTTGAAGCTTTTGAATGAGATTAGAGATTACTTCATGAAAGTTAGAGAAAAATACAAAATGCTATTCTCTCCAATATCCCAAATTGTTGATGCGAGGGTTTTGGTATATCAAGTTCCGGGGGGGATGTTGTCTAACTTAGTTTCTCAGCTCAAAGAGCAGGGAGCTTTGGATAAATTTGAGGATGTTTTAAAGGAGATTCCAAGAGTTAGAAAGGATTTGGGATATCCTCCATTAGTTACCCCAACCTCTCAGATAGTTGGAACTCAGGCAGTTTTAAACGTCTTAACTGAGGAGAGATACAAGATTATAACAAATGAAGTAGTTAATTATGTAAAGGGCTTTTATGGAAAACCACCAGCTCCAATCAACCCAGAGTTGTTGAAGAGGGTGTTAGATGAAGGAGAGAAGCCAATTACATGCAGACCTGCTGATTTATTAGAGCCAGAGTGGGAGAAGGTTAAGAAGGAGGCAGAAGAGAAGGGAATTGTAAAGAAGGAAGAGGATATATTAACCTACGCTTTATATCCACAAATAGCGGTTAAGTTTTTGAGAGGAGAGTTAAAGGCAGAACCAATTCCAAAAGAGAAAGATATAGGGAAGATTTTAGAGATTCCAACAGAGTATGTTGTAGAAGTTGATGGGGAGAAATTTGAGGTTAAGATAGAGCCAAAGATTGGAACAGAGTTGAAGAGGAAGAAAGAAATTATAACTGCGGAGATGGAGGGGGCTGTCACTTCACCATTTAGGGGGATGGTAACTAAGATTAAGGTTAAAGAGGGAGATAAGGTTAAGAAAGGAGATGTTATTGTTGTCTTAGAGGCAATGAAGATGGAGCATCCAATAGAAAGCCCTGTTGAGGGAACGGTTGAGAAAATCTTAATTGATGAAGGAGATGCAGTAAATGTTGGAGATGTAATTATGATTATTAAATAAATTTCATTAAATAAATCTTCCTTATTTAATTTTTGGTGATATTTTATGGAAAAAGATGGAAATGTCCAAAATGTGGAAATACTGAATTTTTTGAAAAAGAAGTTGCAATGACTGGAACGGGATTATCAAAAATATTTGACATCCAACATAATGAATACATTGTTATAACATGCAAAAAATGCGGTTATTCTGAGTTTTATGATAAAAGTGTAGTTAAAAGCAAAGACAACTTAATGAATGTTTTAGATATCTTTTTTGGATAGGTGAAAACATGTTTAATAAAGTTTTAATTGCAAATAGAGGAGAGATAGCAATTAGAATTATGAGAGCATGCTGGGAGTTAGGGATTAA
>JAMOTQ010000162.1 GCA_027068365.1 Methanocaldococcus sp. | reverse complement strand
GACAACTTAATGAATGTTTTAGATATCTTTTTTGGATAGGTGAAAACATGTTTAATAAAGTTTTAATTGCAAATAGAGGAGAGATAGCAATTAGAATTATGAGAGCATGCTGGGAGTTAGGGATTAAAACAGTAGCAGTATATTCTGAGGCAGATAAAAAATCATTACATGTTACATTGGCTGATGAGGCATATTGCATAGGTCCAGCTCCGGCGGCAAAGAGTTATTTAAACATTGAGGCAATATTAAACGTTGCTGAAAAGGCAAAGGTTGATGCTATCCATCCAGGTTATGGGTTTTTAGCAGAAAATGCTGAATTTGCAAGAGCAGTTAAAAAGGCGGGCTTTGAATTTATTGGACCTCATCCCGATGCAATTGAAGCAATGGGGAGCAAAATTAATGCCAAAAAAATCATGAAAAAGGCGGGTGTCCCTTTAATTCCAGGTAGTGACGGGGCGGTTGAAGATATTGACGAAGCAATAGAGATAGCTGAAACAATTGGCTTCCCAGTAGTTGTTAAGGCCTCCGCCGGCGGTGGCGGAATGGGGATGAGTGTTGCCTATAACAAGGAAGAGTTAAGAGAAGTTATAGAGTCAGCAAGAAACATTGCAAAGAGTGCATTTGGTGACCCAACGGTATTTATTGAAAAATACTTAGAGAATCCAAGGCATATAGAGATTCAACTATTGGGAGATAAACATGGAAATATTATTCATTTAGGAGATAGGGAGTGTTCAATACAGAGGAGACATCAAAAGTTAATTGAGGAAGCTCCATCTCCAATAATGACTGAGGAGTTAAGAGAGAGGATGGGAGAGGCGGCAATTAAAGCTGGAAAGGCAATAAATTATGACAGTGCTGGAACTGTTGAATTTTTATATGAAAATGGAAACTTTTACTTCTTAGAGATGAACACAAGGATTCAGGTTGAGCACACTGTTACAGAGCAAGTTACTGGGATAGATATAGTTAAGGCGATGATTAAAATAGCCGCTGGAGAGGAATTAACTTTAAAGCAGGAGGATGTTGAGATAAAAGGGCATGCAATTGAGTGCAGAATTAACGCAGAAGACCCATTAAATGATTTTGTCCCATGTCCTGGAAAAATAAAGCTTTATAGGTCTCCGGGAGGTCCAGGAGTTAGAATAGACAGTGGTGTCTGTGGAGGGGCTGAGATTCCTCCATACTATGATTCAATGATATCCAAGTTAATCACATATGGTAATAGTAGGGAAGAGGCAATAGCGAGAATGAAGAGGGCTTTAAAAGAGTATGTTATAATTGGGGTTAAAACAAACATGCCATTCCATAGGGCTGTTTTAGAAGAGGAGAACTTTTTAAAAGGGAATATTTCAACCCATTATGTTGAACAAAACATGAATAAATTGAAGGAGAAAATGGTTAAATATGCATTGGAGTCAAGGGATTTATACAGTATTGTATCAGAGAGAGTATTTGAGAAGAATAAAAAGATAGCTGCAACTGTTGGGGGCTTAACGATGTATATATCTCAAATCATGAAGGAGAATGAGATGAATAATAAAGAGTGGTAATGTTTATATAACATAAAGAGATAGTTATTAAAAACTCTCTTTAAATCTTTAAGGATATAACTCTAAGATAAGATAAACAATAAATAACATAAAGTAATAATGAACAATAAAATCAATAAAAAATAATAAAAGGTGATAATAATGCCAGGAACAAAGCAGGTTAATGTTGGTTCATTGAAAGTTGGACAGTATGTTATGATTGATGGAATTCCATGTGAGATTGTAGATATTAGCGTTTCAAAGCCAGGAAAACACGGAGGAGCTAAGGCAAGAGTTGTAGGAATTGGAATATTTGAAAAAGTTAAGAAGGAGTTTGTTGCCCCAACATCAAGCAAGGTAGAAGTTCCAATAATTGACAGAAGAAAAGGGCAGGTCTTAGCTATAATGGGAGATATGGTTCAAATTATGGACTTGCAAACTTATGAAACATTGGAGTTGCCAATCCCAGAAGGTATTGAAGGTTTAGAGCCAGGAGGAGAAGTTGAATATATAGAGGCAGTTGGTCAATACAAGATAACAAGAGTTATCGGTGGAAAGTAAATCTAATTTATTTTTTTATTTTTAGTTAAACTTCAAAAGTTCCATTTATTGTCCTTATAACAACATTATCAACATATTTCTTTGCTATTTTTCCCAATTCTTTTAGTTCATCTTCTTTGGGCATAGGAAGTTTTTTAAACTCATCATCATAGGCATCTTTTGGCTCAAACTGCTGAATTGCATACAAATCACAATCTTTAACTGTCTTTGCTATTTCTTCAATATCATCTTTGCCCATAACTCTTGGCACATAAGTTGTTCTACACTCAACAAATACATTATTAGCTTTACAAAGCTCAATAATCTTTAATATCTTTTTTTTAATCTCTTTCCCATCTTCTCTGCATTTTACAAAATCTTTGTATCTATCAAATCTACACTTTACATCAACTGCCACATAATCAATTAAATTATCTTTTATAAGCTCTTCAATAACCTCCGGGTTTGTTCCATTCGTATCTATTTTAACTGGAAAACCCTTTTCTTTTGCATATCTTGCTATCCCTATAACTGCATCCTTTTGTAGAGTTGGCTCTCCGCCACTTATAACAATGGCATCAGCAAAGAAAAAGTCAATGTTATTAAAAAGCTCTTCAACTGTCATCTCCTTTTTATGCTCCAAAACATATTTTAGATTGTGGCAGTAGGGACATTTCATATTACATCCATGTAAAAAGATAACAGCAGATGCCTTTTTTGGATAGTCAATAGTAGATAAATCCACTATTCCTGAAACAAGAACTTTCATTTTTCCACCCGAATAGTTAATCAATTTTCAATCTTTTTAATAAAATCATCTTAATCTCATCATTAATTAACATCCAAACGTGGGCATAGAGCCACATAAATAAAGCCAAATCCCAGCCAATGGGAGCCATAAATATTCCCTCAGCGGCTACAATAGTCCCAATTACGTTTGTTCCCATAACACCCCAAAACAGCAATTTACTTGGATATGGCTTTTTCCACAACCTATCTCTAATCCTTGTAACGAATATTGTTGCATGTCCAGCTAAAATTAATTTTAAGAATACAAAACTCTGCAACTCTGCAATTGTTAGATGTAAAAACACATCAGAGATATAAAATATAAGGAATGAGCTAACAACCCCACTTAACCCTAATGCCGTTGATAAAATTAAAATTTCTTTCATTCTCCATTTAACTGGAAGTTTTGGCTCAACAACATTATCGTAGGCGATTGCCAATATAGGGATATCGTTTAATATGGCTAAGAGCACAATCATCAGTGCAGTTATCGGATAAATACCCAAAATCAATATGCATAACTCAACAAAGAATAAAATTCTTATTGTTTCTGTAATCCTATAAATAACGTAACTCTCCATTCTTTGGAATATTCTCCTTGCCTCTTGGATTGCATCAACAATAACGGATATTCCTGGAGATAGCAAGATTATATCAGCGGCGGCTCTTGCGGCATCAGTTGCATTTGAAACAGCAATTCCACAATCTGCCTTTTTTAATGCAGGAGCATCATTAACTCCATCCCCAGTCATAGCCACCATATGCCCCTTCTTTTGTAAGGAATCAACAATCTTATACTTATGCTCTGGAAACACCTCAGCAAATCCATCTGCCTCTTCAACAATATCATCAAACTTTTCCTCTTTAATCTCTCCTCTTTTTAGTTTTTTCAATAACTCACTAATGGATATTATCTTATCTCCAATACCCAACATTTTTGCTATATTTTTGGCTATTGCGATATGGTCACCAGTAACCATCTTTATATTAACTCCAAGCTCTTTAATCTTTTTAACTGCTAAGGGAGCATCTTCTCTTGGAGGGTCATACAATGGAATAATTCCAGCAAAATGCCATTTTCCATTTTTATAAACTGCAATCCCCAAAGCCCTATATCCTTTTTCAGCAAGTTCATCAACAATTTTTTTAACTTTTTCCCTTAAATCTTCATCTGCATTACATAAATCTAATATTACCTGAGGGGCTCCCTTTGAGACCTTAAACTCTTCATCATTGGTTACCTCTGCCTCAGTCCTCTTAATAACGGGGTCAAATGGGATAAATTTTTTTATTTTGTAGGTTTTTATTTTATCAATTAATCCTAATTTTTTTGCCTCATTCAAAATTGCCATATCTATTGCATCCGCATCCTCCTCCCTTGAAGCAAGAGCAGCAAATAAAACAACATCCTCCTTAGTAAAATTATTTAAAGCTATTATCTCTCCACAAACAAGCTGATTCTTAGTTAAAGTCCCAGTTTTATCTGAGCAGAGAATATCAACCCCTGCCAACTCTTCAATAGCAACAAGTTTTTTGACTACTGCATCTTTTTTTGCTAAGTTTAAAGCACCAATTGCCATAGTTATGGATAACACAGCAGGCATTGCCGCTGGAATTGCAGAAACAGCTAAAACTAAGGCAAATTGGGCAGTTTCTATTAAACTCCTTCCCCTAAGTAATTCAACAACAACCATTATTGATATTAAAATCACCGCTAAAATAATCAAATAGTTCCCAATTTTAATAATCATCTTTTGGTAGGAGCTAACTTTTTCTGCCTTTTCAACCAATTTAACGGTCTTTCCAAAGTAAGTGTTTAAACCAGTAGCTTTAACTATTCCAGTCATCTCTCCCTTTTTAACAATAGAACCAGAATATGCAACATCCCCCACTTTTTTTTCAACAGGCAAACTTTCTCCTGTTAAGGCAGATTCATCCACAACCAAATAATCTCCATCAACCAATATTACATCAGCGGGGACAATATCTCCAATTCTTATCCTAACAACATCTCCCGGGACTAATTCTCTCGCTGGGATTGTTTTCCACTCTCCATCTCTCAAAACCCTTGCATTTAAAGCCATTTTTTGTTTTAGATATTCAATAACATTCTCTGCCTTATGCTCTTCCCAAAAACCAACAACACCATTAACAATTAATAAAATCAAAATTATAATAAAATCTACCCAGTGTTTGATTATTGCAGATAAAATAGCGGCAATTTCAATCATCCAAGCAATTGGATTCCAAAAGTATGATAAAAACTTAATTATTGGATGAACCTTTTTCTCAGGAATTTCATTATAACCATATTTTTTTAACCTCTCCTTAGCTTCTTTTGTAGATAATCCAGTTTTTATTGAAGTTTTAAATTCCTTTTCAATTTTTTTGATGTCCATAATATCCCTCATATAAGTGAAAATAATCAATAAAAAATCAAAATAAAAAATAAATCTATATGACTATTGGTTATTTAGCAAAGTATTTTAAAACATCCTTCTCTGTAATAATTCCAACAACCTTTAAATCATCATCAACTACTGGCAAAGCTCCTATATCGTTTGCTATCATTATTTCAGCAACTTCTTTTAACTTATCCCCCTCTTTTGCAGTTATAACATCTCTCTTCATAATTTCTTCCATTCTAACATTAGTTATCTCTCTAACATTACCTGTCTGCATGTGGTTGAAAGCCCAATCACTACCCAATAGCTTTATAAAGTCAGTTGATGTTATAATTCCTACTAATCTTCCTTCACTAACAACTGGCAATCTTCTAAATCCATTTCTCACCATGGTTCTCGCAACATCCTTTAATCTCTCTCCTGGTGTAGCAACAATAACCTTTTTTGTTATATAATCGTCAATAACCTCATTATCATCTATTTTGTCCAATAAAGCCCTTATCACATCTCTTTCTGTAATTAAAGATATTAATTGATTGTCATCATTAACTATTGGAACCCCTCCGACATTTTTTGTTAAAAATGTTTCTATTGCTTCATCAATATCTGCATTCTCCTTTAAAGTTATAACATTTTCTTCCATAATCTCTCTAACCGGCTCATTTATGGCCGCTAAGAAATTCCTTTCATGCTTTTCTCTAATTAAATTATATTTTGAACCCCCACCCATGAAATCTACAATATCCATACTTGTAATGATACCAACAACTTTGTTATTTCCGGCATTTACAACTGGTAATCTTCTGTATTTATTTTCATTCATTGTCATCAATGCCTTTCTTATTGTTGTTGTTGGATAGACGGTTACAACCTCTTTATTTTGAACAATTTTTACTGCTTTCACGAGCATCCCTCACATGTATTTTAAATTTGAAGATTAAATTTAAATGATTAAATAGTTAATGTGATTTATAGTTTCAATAATATTTAATATCCCAATAAGTATAAAATGGTTATCATTGTGATGGATATGAAGGATGTGGAAACTATTATAAAGGGAATAATAAAAGATATGAATCCACGTTTTAAGAAAAAAACTTTAAAAGAACTGTTGAGTGAAGAAAAACCACATGTAATAATAAATGGCAAAAGGCATAGAATAAAGAGGAGAGAGCTTGAATTTTTAAAGGAAATAGCGAGCGAAAACTTAAAACTCCCAATTGTCTTAGAGGTTGATTCCTCCTTAGGAGGGGCTATAAAAGTTAGTGGAAAAGAAGAAGTTAAAGTTATATCAAAGATTTTAGGGAGAGATGTCGATATCTTTTCAGAGAAGGATGTAATGTATATATACAAACCAGAGCTAAGGATTGTTAGAAGGGAGTTGCCAACAACAACACAGCTTATATTTAGGTTATCTTTATCTGACTAAAAAGTGATACTATGAAAACAAAAAAATACTACGGAAGAGACCCAATAAAGAAGCTTTTAAATGACCCCGAGAAAAGAGAGAAGATTTTCAAATTCTTATTTATTTTAAATATATGGGTTTGGTTAATGGTGTTTTTAGGGGCAATAATCTTTATCATATTAATGATAAAGTATTATTGGTAGTATGTATTGCACAATGCTACTTCTACCTCTTTTATAACCAAAAAGATTATTAACTTTAAATTATCTAAGTTAATATTTAATGTTTAATATTGTTTATAATTTGGGTGGTAGTATGAATACTTTTGTTTGGTTGTTTGCAATTATTGCTTTGAGCTTTTCTGCATTGGTAGGGTTAAGATTATCTTTTAAAAAGGGAACTGCTAATGTTTTAGTTGGAGAGTCAATAATTACCGTTGTTGCAGGGACACTAATAGTTGTTATCTCCCAAAAATACAACCTTGCATTTGCCGACACTATTGCCTTAGCCATGTTTATCTGTGGTGTTGTTGGGGCATTTGCCTTCTGTAAGGTTATAGGTGGAGAGAATGAAAAAGCAAAACAGCCAAATTAATAAGGATGAGGTATTTATTGTTGTCCCCGCATTCAACGAGGAGAAGATGATAGGAAAGACATTGAGAGGTTTAAAAAATGAGGGGTATAAGAATATAATAGTTGTTGATGACGGCTCAATGGATAAAACATCAGAGATAGCTAAAAAAGAGGGAGTTATAGTATGTAGGCATATATTAAATAGGGGTTTAGGAGGGGCTTTAGGGACAGGGATTACGTGTGCTCTGTTATATAAGCCAAAAGTTATAGTAACTTTTGATGCAGATGGACAACATCATCCTAAGGATGTTGAAAAAGTAGTTAAGCCAGTGTTATTTGAAAGTTATGATGTGGCTATTGGTAGTAGGATGATGGATAAAAATGAGTTAAAGAACATGCCTTTAGTTAAAAGGATTGGTAATTTTGGCTTAAATTTTATAACATATTTAATGGGAGGTTACTTTGTTACAGACAGTCAGAGTGGTTTGAGAGCTTTTTCCTATGAAGGGGCTAAGAAAATTATAGGGGACTTGAAAAGTAACAAATATGAGGTTTCATCTGAATTTATAATCTTAGCTAAAAAACACGGATTAAAGCTTAAAGAAGTGCCAATAAAAACAATCTATACTGAATATTCAATGAGTAGAGGAACCAACGTTATAACTGGGTTTAAAATTTTATTTAAGTTGATTATGCAGAAGATTTTTTAAATGTAACTCCCAATGATTTCATACTAAGGTATTGCTCTTTTTTCTTCAACTGTATTTAGAAATTTTTTGGAGTGATAATTTTATTTTTATGTATTTCATTGCCATAAAATAAAAATCTATTTATAAAATTTTACTCTATGGATTTATCTAAACAGTCAATATGAGAGTAATAAATGATGTGAGAGAATGTTTAGCATAAGGAAGATAATAACAATCTCTGATTATGTAACAATGCTAAATATAATAACTGGGCTCTTAGCTATATTTTTAAATAATTTTTCACTAATCTATTTATCAATTGTCTTTGATTCATTAGATGGCTATGTAGCAAGAAAAACAGGAACTGTCTCTGACTTTGGAGCTGAGTTAGACAGCATTTCAGATGTAGTGAGCTTTGGAGTAGCTCCTGCTTATCTACTATATAATAACTTTGAATCTAACTTAGCTTTAATATCAGCAATAATATTCTGCCTCTGTGGAGCTTTAAGGTTGGCAAGGTTTGGGATATTGAATGTTAAAGGATTCATTGGCTTGCCAATCCCAGCTGGAGCTTTATTATTAGTTGGTTTCTGCCAATTAATTGATAACTATTTAATTAACTCAATATTGGCTATATTGATAGGGCTTTTAATGATTAGTGATATAAAGTATCCAAAGTATCCTAAGAAGATATTTATCTATATATTTGCCATCTCTTTGGGTTTGGCTATAGCTGGAATTCCACACTTTGCTTTAATATTATGTTTAATCTACGCCATTTATGGTATAATAAGATATTTTAAGAGGTGATTAGCAATCAACAAAGAAATCCTCAAAAAAATTCCAGAAAATATTTTAAATAAAGAGGCAATAAACAAATTGGAAAACAAAGGAGTTAAAATTATAGATGTTTTAGGTAAAGGGCATAGAGGGGTTGTTGTAAAAGGTATATATAACAACAAAGAGGTTGCCATAAAAATCCCAAGAATAGACAGCCCAAAAAACACCATAGAACATGAGGCAAAAATCTTAAAATTATTGGAAAAATATAATATAGCTCCAAAAGTTTATGAATTTGATAGCGATTATCTAATCATGGAATTTATAAATGGAGAGGAGTTGAAATCAGCTGTTGATAAATTAGATAAAGATAGATTGCTAAAAGTGGTAGAAGATATTTTAAAAATTACTCTAAAACTTGATATCTTAGGGATTGAACATAAGGAGATACAGGGAGGGAGGCATTTTCTAATAACTGATAAAAAAACCTACATCATTGACTTTGACAAGGCAAAAGAAAAGAGAACTACAAAAAACTTTACAGGAGCTATTGCCCTATTGTTTGGAGAGGGGAGAATAGCAAAAACTATAAGAGAGAAATTAAATATTGATATAGATGAAATAAAGTTTATAAGAGAGTTTGCAAAAATATATAAAAAGCTCTAATGATAATAAAAATTATTAGGTGATGTTTATGGTTAAAATTATCACAAGGAAGGTAAAAGACATTGAACCTCTAAAAGATGCTTTATTAATTGAAGGGCTTCCAGGAATTGGACACGTTGGTAGGTTAGCAGCTGAGCATTTAGTCCATGAATTTAAAGGAGAAAAGTTTTTAGAACTCTTCTGTTATGACTTCCCACCACAAGTTTTAGTTAAAGATGATGGGACTATTGAATATATGTGTGCTGAATTTTATAAAATAGAGGAGCCAAAACCAATGATTGTTGTTTTAGGTAATACACAGGCATTATCTCCAATTGGTCAATACCACTTAGCTGAAGAAATTGTTAAAATAGGCATAGAATATGGAGCTAACTTCGTCTATACCTTGGGTGGCTTTGGAGTTGGAAAATTGTGTGAGGAAGTTAAGGTCTATGGAGCTACAACATCAAAAGAACTCGCTGAAAAGTTAAAAGAAAATGGTATTTTATTCAGAACCGATGGGGGAGGGATTGTTGGAGCTGCTGGATTAATGCTAATGTTTGCTGACTTAAACGGAATTCCTGGAATTTGTTTGATGGGAGAGACACCGGGTTATTTAATTGACCCAAATGCTGCTAAGGCAGTTTTAGAAAAGTTCTGCAAGCTTGAAAATATAGAGATTAATATGGAAGAGTTGGAGAAGAGAGCTAAGGGTATGGAGCAGTTTATTGAGAAAATTAAGAAGTTTGAGGAAGAGATGTTAAAATCTGCTCAAACAAAACCACCAAGTGA
>JAMOTQ010000161.1 GCA_027068365.1 Methanocaldococcus sp. | reverse complement strand
CTTTATCCCATCCAGATTTTTGGAAGATACTCATAAAGCAAATGCCAATAACTTTTTTAGGGGATAACTTATTTATTAGTTCCTTAATTTTATTCACATCTACTCCATATTTTGGCATTGCTAAACCTCCAAATAAAACAACCGCATCTACCCTATCTAAGTTTTTGAAATCTTCCATTTGCATACCTATATCTTTAATGACAAGTTTTTTAACATTGTTTAAGTCCCCATCTGGGATGAAATAACTCTCTTTATCTCTTATCGCATATCCAAATAATTCAGCAAAAGGTTGGCAAACCCCAATAGAGCCAACAAAAGCCACATTTTTTATGTTATTTTCATTTATTAATTCTCTAAACTCCCTTAACATTGGAGAGAGTCCATTTTCTTCTTTTAATAGCTTTAATGTCATATTCCCACCATTTAGGTTAAATATTCAAAAAGAAAATTATAAATGTTGGTTTCAAATTATATATACAATAATATATAAAAACAACTATTTCAACTTAAAATAATAAAAAAATAATAAAAAATAGTAAAGTTTAATTACTCATTATTTCATTGTATGTTTGCAAGTCAAATATTATAGTTTTAGCATCTTCTGATGAGACATTTTTTAACTTATTATTTATTTTCCCTTGAAGTTCCATAGCTTTAACAAATTGTATAACTTTTGGAATAACTGGCTCTAACCTATAATCATACTTTATATGTGCAATTGAGTTCTTTTCAATCTCTTCATTTGTTCCAAGCCATCTAACTGATGCCTTAACTGCCAACTCTTTATTTTTATTAATTTCGTCTGTTGCATCTTTTAATAATTTTGCAAAGGTTATTACTACCTCTCTCTTATTTTTTAACGCATTTCCTGAGGCAGCTAAACAACAGCATGGGTGATTTGCCCAAGTTCCTCCCGTAGCACTTGGTAAGTTTTCGCTATATACAATAGATTTCCCTACTCCTCTGTTTTTTATAATCTCAGGCATTGGCTCCCATGCAATAACTGCATCCAACTGCTTTTGAGCCAACATTTGAGGCATTGCCCCCTGCCCATTGCAATTTACCAATCTAACCATGGCAGTTTTATTGTTGGATTTTTCTGTGTAAGTTATGCCCTCAGCTTTTAAAGCGTCTTCAATCATAACCTGTTGTATTGATGCAGGTAATGGATAACCTATTTTTACCTGCTTTCCTTCTTTATGCTGTTCTTTTATCCAATTAACAAACTCACTCCAATTGTTTGCTGGAATATCTTTCCTAACCACAACGGCTGAACCTTCTGTGTGCAAGTTCATTATGATTTTAGCATCCGTCCCCTGGTCTATGTAAAATATTACAGGAGGATTCCCTACCAAGGCAACATCAACCTGTCCTTGAGCCATTAAATTCATTATACTTGCTCCACCACTTTTAATTAATATAACTTTAATATTTGCTATTTTGTTATCTCCTTTGTATAACTCATACTCCGTTTTATCATTAACTTTTTTTAGATAAATTCCATATTTGTTTTTAAACAAATCTGGATTATCAGCTGCAACAAACAGTGATGCCTGGTGGTCTGTTGGTAGGTAGGCAACTGTCAAAGTTGGAACTTCTGAGCTTTGCTGGTTTTGGACACATCCAGCCATTAAGGTTAAGGATAATATCACCAATCCCATTATCCCATAATACAGTTTTTTCATAATACCACCTCAGATTATGAACATAAGAAAATTTTAAAAAGCAGTATATATAATTTTTTATTTTTTTATAGAAATTTTTTGTATTATAAGAAAATTATGTTAGTATAAGAACAAATGGTTTAAAATTTTTAAAACATTATAAAATGAATTTCTTATAACTTAATCTCTTTATTGCAAAATCTTTTAATTATTTCTTTTACAATGTCAAAAGAGCTGTGAAATGGGCACTTTTTGTAATTTTTAAATCTAACTATTTTGGGATGTAAATTATATTTGGCAAGTTCTTTTTTAAGTGTTTCTTCATCAAAAGTTGTTTGGTCAGGTCCTAAAACTATAACATCTGGATTTAATTTTAAAATCGGCTCTAATTTATTTTTTAAACTTCCCAAAATTGCTTTATCAACTGGTTTTAATGCTTCAACCATTTCCCTCCTTTGCTCTTCTGGAATTATTGGTTTTCTACCTTTTAGTTTCTTTACAGTTTCATCTCTTGCAACAATAACTATTAATTCATCTCCTAAACTCTTAGCAAATTTTAATATCTCATAATGTCCAGGATGCAATATATCAAATGTTCCAGCTGTTATTACTCTTTTTTTCATAATATTCACACCTTTATTTTCAATTTGGACATTAATTGGGGCTGAAAGCCCCAACTTAATGGACGTGGTATACCAATAGGGTTTTCCCTATGGATATCAAATGTTCCAGCTGTTATTACTCTTTTTTTCTTTTCCATATTCTACCTCTTTAAATCTTTTTATCCCTATATTTTGCTAAATAAAAGGCATTTAAAGCTCCAACGACTAATGGGCCAATGGCAAACCCACCAAACCCCAAGGATAATGGAGCCATTAAAAATGCAACAATTACAAGGACTGGATGAATATCTACTTCTTTTTTAACTAAATATGGTCTTATGATAAAATCAGGAGCTATTGAAAGAAATATCTCACCATATACAAATAAGAAAACTGCCCTTATATAATCATGCGTTAAAAAGAAATATATGGCTATTGGAATATATACCATCCACCCCCCCAATATAGGCAACAAGGCAAATATTCCTGTTATTACTGCAAATAGCTCTGCATAGGGTACTCCAACTATAAGATAGCCAATATATGATAAGATTGTAATAATTACAGAGATTGAGACGCAACTTATAAACAAGTTTTTATATGATTCATGGAGGTAATTTAAATAGACATTCATTCTTTCCTTATAATCATCTGGAACAAATGAAATTATTAGGTTTTTAATTTTAACTCCATCTCTTAAAAAGTAAAATGTCATAAACAAGACCATAATAAATTTAATCATTAAATATCCAGTATCTATCACCCTGCCAGAGAATTGATTAATTATATATTTTATAATCTCATCAATATATTTTGTAATAAATTTTTCATTGATTGCTATTTTTAATATCGACTTGTCATATATTGAAAAAACCATGTTGATGTATCTTTCTATTAATTCGGGTGTGAAGTTAAATACTATATTTATAAATGTAAATACGGCATAAATTGTTATTACCATGATTGGAATTACATATATACTAATTGCCAAACCTGCTGATATGGTTTTATTAAATTTTTTCCTAAATAACTTATATAGAGGCAGAGCCATATATGCAAAAGCACATGAGTAAGCGAAGACATCAATGAATGGAAAAATTATATACAACAATACTATCAACAACAAAATAATAATTCCCTTTCTAAGATACCTAAATTCAATCTCTCTCATGCTATCACGTGATAAAATGAAGGTTTTAATGCCAACTATATATCACCCTTACATTGGAGGAATAACAATACATGTAGAAAATTTAGTAAAGCGTTTAAAAGATGTTGAGTTTCATATTCTAACCTATGATGATTATGAAGAAAACAAATATAAAAATGTGATTATCCACAAAGTTCCCCATTTAAAAAAATTTAGAGGAATTAGTTATTTAATAAATGCCTACAAAATAGGGAAAGATATTATTAAAAAGGAGGATATTAATTTAATTCATTCCCATTATGCATTTCCACAAGGTTGTGTTGGAGCTTTGTTAAAAAGTAAATTTTCAATCCCTCATATCTTAACTCTCCATGGTAGCGATGCTTTAATATTAAAAAACTCCATTAAGGGAAGATATTTTTTTAAATATGCTGTAAAAAATTCTGATAGAATCATCTGTGTAAGTAAATATATAAAAAATCAATTAGATGAAAATTTAAGAAACAAGGCAGTGGTTATTTACAATGGGGTGAATAAAGAAATTCTATACAATGAAGGAGATTACAACTTTGGATTATTTGTTGGAGCTTTTGTTCCACAAAAAGGAGTTGATATTTTAATAGAGGCAATAAAGGGTATAGATTTTAATTTTAAACTCATAGGGGATGGGAGATTATATAAAAAAATAGAAAATTTTATTGTTAAAAATGATTTGAGCCATGTTGAACTCTTGGGAAAAAAGAGTTTTGATGAAGTTGCTTCATTTATGAGGAAGTGTAGTTTTTTAGTTGTTCCTTCAAGGAGTGAGGGATTTGGAATGGTAGCTGTTGAAGCAATGTCTTGCTCTAAGCCAGTAATAGCCACAAGGGTTGGGGGATTGGAGGAGATTGTTATAGATAAATACAACGGACTACTGGCTAAGAAAAATGACCCAAAAGATTTAAAGGAGAAAATTTTAGAGTTAATAGATAATGAAGAACTAAGAAAAAATCTTGGAGAGAATGGAAAAGAGTTTTCAAAAAACTTCTCTTGGAAAAAATGTGCTGAGAAAGTTAAAGAAGTTTATGATGAACTGAGTAAATAAACATAAAATTTAAATACAAAGATTGTTTATTATATTTTGCATAATACTATATAAATAATGATGACTAAAATAAAGATAATGATTATAATTCCTCATCACTTAACTTAAATTTACTTGGTGATAATTATGGTTTTTGAAGAATTTATTTCAACTGACTTAAAAAAAGAAAAGAAATCATTTACCGAAGAATTTAAAGAAGAAAAAGAAGCTAATGAAAATAACATAAATAATAATTTACTCAAAGAAGAACTTCAAGAAAAGGCAAGAATTGCAGAATTAGAAAGTAGAATTTTAAAATTAGAATTAGAGAAAAAAGAACTTGAAAGGGAGAATTTACAACTAATGAAAGAAAATGAAATTTTGAGGAGAGAATTAGATAGAATGAGGGTTCCACCATTGATAGTTGGGACCGTGGTTGATAAGGTAGGGGAGAGAAAAGTAGTTGTTAAAAGCTCAACAGGACCAAGCTTTTTAGTTAATATATCTCACTTTGTAAATCCTGAGGATTTAACTCCTGGGAAAAGAGTTTGTTTAAATCAGCAAACATTGACAGTTGTTGATGTATTACCAGAAAATAAAGATTACAGAGCTAAGGCGATGGAAATTGAAGAGAGACCAAATGTTAGATACGAAGACATTGGTGGATTAGAAAAACAAATTCAAGAGGTTAGGGAAGTCGTTGAACTCCCATTGAAACATCCAGAATTGTTTGAGAAGGTTGGAATTGAGCCACCAAAAGGTATTTTACTCTATGGACCACCAGGGACAGGTAAAACATTATTAGCTAAGGCAGTAGCAAGAGAAACAAACGCTACATTTATAAGGGTCGTTGGTTCTGAATTGGTTAAGAAGTTTATAGGAGAGGGGGCTACATTAGTTAAAGATATATTCAAATTAGCCAAAGAAAAAGCTCCATCAATCATATTTATAGATGAGATTGATGCCATTGCCGCAAAAAGAACAGATGCCTTAACTGGTGGAGATAGGGAAGTTCAAAGAACTTTGATGCAGTTGTTGGCTGAGATGGATGGGTTTGATGCAAGGGGAGATGTTAAGATAATTGGAGCTACAAACAGACCAGACATCTTAGACCCTGCAATATTAAGACCAGGAAGGTTCGATAGGATTATTGAAGTTCCAGCCCCAGATGAAAAAGGTAGATTGGAGATATTGAAGATTCATACAAGAAAAATGAACTTAGCTGAGGATGTTAATTTAGAGGAAATAGCCAAGATGACTGAGGGATGTGTAGGGGCTGAGTTAAAGGCAATCTGCACAGAGGCGGGAATGAATGCAATTAGAGAGTTGAGGGACTATGTAACAATGGAAGATTTCAAGAAAGCGGTAGAGAAGATTATGGGTAAAAAGAAGGTTAAAGTTGAAGAACCTAAGCATTTAGAAGTTCTTTATAGGTAAATTCAAAAACTTTTTTTATTTTTAAATTTTATTTTTTATTTTAAGCAGATTTTTTGGTGACATTAATGAACACCTATGGGGATATGTTTAGGGTTACAGTTTTTGGAGAGAGTCATGGAAAGGCAGTTGGGGCAGTTGTTGATGGATGCCCTGCTAACCTCCCATTATCTGAGGAAGATATCCAAAAAGAGCTAAATAGGAGAAGACCTGGGCAGAGCATCTTCTCAACACCAAGAAAAGAAGAGGATAAGGTTGAAATATTATCAGGGATTTTTGAGGGAAAAACTACTGGAACTCCAATTTGTTCAATAGTGTATAACAAAAATATGAGACCCAAGGATTATTCAAAAATAAAAGATACACCAAGACCAGGGCATGCAGATTTAACCTATCGGCTTAAATATAAAAATTATGATTACAGGGGTGGAGGGAGAGCAAGTGGTAGGGTAACAATAGGGCATGTTATTGGTGGAGCTATTGCTAAAAAACTTTTATCATACACTTACAACATAAAAATTATTGGCTACACCATAAAAATTGGAAAGATTGAGGGTGATTTCAACTATTACAAAAATCCAGAAGTTTTTGAAAATGAAAAATCATTGGAAAGATTAATGGAAATTATTGAAAGTAATCCATTAAGATGCCCATCTATGAATGAAAAAGAAATGGAAGAGTATGTTTTAAATGCAATGAAAAATAAGGATAGCGTTGGAGGAGTTGTTGAAATTGTTGCATTAAATGTCCCTGTTGGAGTAGGAAATCCAATATTTAATAAGTTAAATGGAGAGTTGGCAAGAGGTTTAATGAGTATAAATGCCGTTAAAGGAGTTGAGATAGGAGTTGGTTTCAAAGCGGCTGAGATGTATGGAAGTGAGATGAATGACGAGATGTATTTTGATGAGGATAAAAATGTAAGATTTAAAACCAACAATTGTGGTGGTATCTTAGGAGGGATTAGTTGTGGGACTCCAATAGTTTTAAGAATTGCAGTAAAGCCAACTCCTTCAATAGGTAAAAAGCAGAGAACTATAAATTTAAAAACCTTGGAAAATGTTGAGATTGAAATTGAGGGGAGACATGACCCAGTTATAGTGCCAAGGATTGTTCCAGTAGCTGAATCAATGGTTGCTATAACCTTGGCTGATTTGATGATTAAAGGTGGTTTTATTCATCCATGCAGTTTGTAAAGTTTTATAATATTTTATTTTTATAAGATTATTTTTGTAAGCTTTTAATTTTTATTTTTGTTTATTTTATCCTATAAAACTCAGCGGGTGGGATTAATGAAATTTATATTTATTACAGGAGGAGTCATATCTTCACTTGGAAAGGGAATTACAGCGGCTTCATTAGGAAGATTATTGAAATCAAGGGGCTTTAAGGTTAATATGATTAAAATAGACCCTTATTTACAAATAGATGCTGGAACGATGTCTCCCTATGAGCATGGAGAGGTTTTTGTTACAGAAGATGGAGGAGAGACAGATTTAGATTTAGGGCATTATGAGAGGTTTATTGATGAAAATTTAACAAAAGATAATAATATAACAACAGGAAAAATATATTGGAGTGTTTTAACAAAAGAGAGGAAGGGAGAGTATTTAGGAAAGACAGTTCAAGTTATCCCACACATAACAAATGAAATAAAGGACTGGATTAAAAAACTTGGGGAGGGCTACGATATAACAATAGTTGAAATTGGTGGGACTGTTGGAGATATTGAAAGCTTACCTTTCTTAGAGGCGATAAGGCAGTTTAAAAAAGACGTTGGTAAGGAGAACGTTTTATATATTCACGTATCCCTTTTGCCATATATAAAAGCCGCTGGGGAGTTGAAAACTAAACCTACACAACACAGCGTTAAAGAGTTGAGAGGTATTGGAATACAGCCAGATATATTGGTTTGTAGGACTGAAATGCCGATAAGTGATAAAATTAGAGAGAAATTGGCTCTATTTTGTGATGTTGATAAGGAGGCAGTTATTGAGGCAAGGGACGCGAGAACAATATATGAAGTCCCCCTTAACTTAGAGAAAGAAGGTTTGGGGAAGTTAGTTACTAAGAAACTAAATCTTCCAGATAGAGAACCAAATTTAGATGAATGGAGAAAGTTTGTTGATAGGGTTGTAAATCCATTAAATGAGATAACTATTGGTATAGTTGGAAAGTATGTTGAGTTAAAAGATGCCTATTTAAGTATTATGGAGGCATTAATCCACGCTGGGGCTAAAAATGACACAAAAGTCAATATAAATTGGATACATTCTGAGAGATTAGAAAGTGAAGAATTTGAAGAGTTATTGGATAGATATAGAGAAGATAACCAATTGGATGGTATTTTAGTGCCAGGTGGTTTTGGAGATAGGGGTGTTGAAGGAAAGATAAATGCTATAAAGTATGTAAGAGAAAATGACCTTCCTTTCTTAGGTATTTGCATGGGAATGCAGTGTGCAGTTATAGAGTTTGCAAGAAATGTTTGTGGTTTAGAAGGGGCTAACTCAACGGAGTTTGATGAAACTACCAAATATCCTGTTGTTGATTTACTGCCTGAGCAGAAGGAGATTGATGCAAAAGGAGGAACTATGAGGTTGGGGGCTTATCCAGCAATATTAAAGGAAGGAACTTTAACTTACAAATTGTATGGTAAGAAGGAAGTTCATGAGAGGCATAGGCATAGGTATGAGGTCAATCCTGAATATCATGAGATATTGGAAGATTATGGCTTAACAATTTCTGGGAAATCTCCTGATGGAAGATTAGCGGAGTTTATTGAAATTAGCAAAAATAGATACTTCATAGCAACACAGGCACATCCAGAATTTAAATCAAGACCTAACAAGCCACATCCATTATTTGATGGATTAGTTAGAGCTTCTTTGGGTGAAAAATTGTAAAATATAACTCAAATTAACTTTTTAATTATAAAAAATAGAAAAAATTTAAAACTTAAATTAAGTCAGGATTGCTATCAACTGATATATACAACTGCCCTTTTGGTTTTCTATTTACATAATCTCCAATAAATTTATAAAATGTTCCTGTTACTGGTGTTCCTTCATCCTTTTTACTCAACTTTATAATAGGATTCTCAACTATGCCCTCAAACTTGAAAGATGGGAGAACTTCCTCAACCTTACCATAAACAATTATTGCCCCTGCCTTCATCTCTCCTCCAACTCTCACATCAGCATTTCCATCAATAATAATCATCCCACCATTTTGGTGAATTCCTGCCATTATTCCTACATCTCCTTTTATGTGAATAACTCCCTTCCTCATAAACTCTCCAATCTCATTTCCAGCATTTCCTTCAACTATAATTGTTCCTCCACTCATACCTCTCCAATCTCCTCTATAAGCAGAACCAACATAATCCCTTGCATCTCCTTTAATTAACAACTCTCCTCCTTTCATGTTTTGCCCAGCCCAGCTGTCAGCATTTCCATTAACAACTATCTTTCCTCCTTTCATTTCTGCCCCAACATACATTCCAGCATCCCCTTCAACTATAACCTCCCCTTTTGTCATCTTTGAACCAATGTATTTTAACTTTTGATTTGAGTTTTTAATTACAACTCTTGGCTCCCCTTCAATGTCATTTAACTCAACATCAAAAATATCATCTAACTTAACTCTCTTTCTCCCTTGAACTAACTCAATATTTTTTATCTCCTCTAAACTCATCTTCTCAATAACTTCTGGTAATACTTTGTCCATTTCAACTGGAACAATAATTTCCTTTTGTAGTGTTAATATTAACTCCTTCATATCATCACCGTCATTCTTTTTCAACTATAACAGCCGTTCCGTAGGCGTAGTAGGTTAATTCTGGAACTGCATAGTTTTCATTAGATATTTCAGTTGTTAATTCATTGGAAATTCTTATTCCTATAACTGCATTAGCACCCATATTTTCAGCTGTGTTTATTAAGTCCTCTAAGGCATCGTCTGGGTCATCCCCATAGCCGATTACAACACCCAAATATTTTACAACCTTAAAACCTTCTAAGTTGTCAGTTGTTGAAGTTATCATTAAAATCACTTAAAAATTAAATTTTGAAGAAAAAATTTAATTTATGTCAGTTGCATCTATCTTTATAGGTCTCCAACTGTGTGCATATTCCTCTGAGACAGGATAGTTATCTAAATTGACTGAGTAGTATCTTCTAAACTTCTCCTCAACATCTTTAAGGACTTCTTTCATCAACTCCTCTCCAACTTGGACATCAAGATAGATTGTATCTCCAAACATCTCTTTAACAACATTTCCATCTTTAACAACAACCTCTCCTCCTTTTAGCACATATTTGGCATATCTAAATGCCTTCTCAATCTTCTTACCATCCTTCTCCTCTGGGTCTATTTCGTATATGGCAATATCTGCCTCAGCTCCAACTCCTAAGTGTCCTTTTGTCTCACTCAATCCTAAAACCTTAGCTTGGTTTGCCCTTGTTATTTTTGCTATCTCATATAAATCGTATTCTTTATCCGCATCTGCTACATGGCTTCTCTGCTGAGCCCACTTATGAACTTTGTTGTATAACCACTCATCTCTATACTTCTTACTCATCAACCATGCAATAACTCTTGGATATCTTGTGAAAGGTCCTGCGTTTGGATGGTCGGTTGTTAGCATTACTTTATCTGTATTTGTGTATAGGAAGAGTTCTAAACCAATCGCCCACTGCACTGAATAGACAGGTCCTTTTGGACTGTAAATGAAAGGAACAACTCCAGAACCTGTTTCAAGTTCAACGTCACAGTTTGCCCACTTCAAACCATTAGTCATGTGTAAATCATACTCCATTGGTCCATCCGCTGTCATTGTTGTTGTTTCATCCAACGTTACCTGCCCAACATCAATAACCGCATGTTTTGATTTATTTACATATTCAGCAATTTCTAATGCCTTACTTTCAAAGTCCTTCCATGAAGTTCCTCCGTATGAGTGAAATTGACAGTGTGTATTGTAATAAACTGTTTCTCTCTCTCCAACTTTTGGCTTTGCCTTAATTCCTTCAACACACTTCATTGTCTCTAATGTTGTTTCCCAGTTTCCTGGGTGTCCTAAGTTGTTTGGATGGACATGGATTGAGTGTGGCAATCCAAGTAATTCATTAACCTCTGCCAATCCTCTAACTATTTCTCTTGGAGTTATATCGAAGTATGGGACTGGGTCATCTAAGCTATGGACATTTTTACCCCATCCCCATGCCTCTGTTCCTCCTGGATTAACTATTTTTATAGCGAAACCTTTTGTTGCTTTTAACATCCAGGCAACATAGGCGGCACATGCTTTAATGTCTCCTTCTTTTAGATACTCTAAGACCATCCAGTTGTTTCCAAATAATGGCATTGCCGCCTTGTCTATTTGTGGAGTTTCCAAGAACTCCTCGTGTGTGTGTCTTGCGATTAACGGAGGCATTGCCGCTTCAATAACTGTTGTATATCCCATTTCGCAGTATTGATAACCTGTTTTATAGGTTGATGGGACTGAAAACCCTGTTCCTGTTCTTAAACCTTTTTTGGCAAAAATTTCCATCTTACTATCTTCTGGCCTAAACATTCTACCGACATTAACCTTTGCTCCTGCAACGTGGCTGTGAGAATCCACACCTCCTGGCATTACCACACATCCAGAAGCATCGATAACTTTGGCTTTATCAGATACACTTTCAACTATCTTCCCATCTTTAACGCAAATGTCCATTTTTTCTCCGTTAATGCCATTTAATGGGTCATAAACAATTCCGTTTTTTATTATGTATTCCATTTTATCACCATAACATTTAATTTTGAGTTTATTCTACTGATTCTATGTATTTTTTCCTCATTAAAGTTCTCATGTCTAAAAATTCTTCATCTGTTTTCTCAACTTCAACATAAAATCCAGGATATCCTTTAAATGTTGGCATCCCTGTGCTGTGTGTGTCTGGTTTAACAACACAGTTAGCCCATGGACCCATTGGTATGTAAATCATACCTTCTGGCATTCTTTCAGTTGCCTTTTTTACATAAACAACAACTTCTCCATATTCCGACTTAACTTTAACTTTGTCTCCTTCTTTAACTCCCAATTTTTCCATATCTTCCTCATTAATATACACAACACCCGCCGCTTTAACATACAAATCAAGATTTTTCCCTGCTTCTATTGCCTCTCCTTGCCATATTGTCCTTCCAGTGTTTAAAATAAACTTCATCTTCTCACCAATTTTAATTATTTCCTTTTAAAAACTAATTCTATGGCATTAACTGGACATGCATCTATGCAAGCCCCACATCCACCACATAAATCTTGATTTACTATTGTAACAACCCCATTTTCAACTCTAATAACTACATCATCACTGTAAGGTCCTTTTCCTCCCCATGTCTCTGGATGTTTAGCATTAACTGGGCAAGATACAACGCAATTCCCACATCCATGACATTTTTCTGGATAAACTACCAACTCATAAGCTTTCATTTCCTCACCTTTCAATGATTTTTAATTAATGATTGATTTAATTAATGATTTTGATTTTGTTTATTTTATTGGCTTATTAATTTATTAAATGCTTCCTTCCAAGCAATTGCCTTTGGTTCTCTCTCAAAGTTAATCTCTGTCCTCTTAACCTTTATAGCATTAACTGGACATGCTTTACTGCAAGCTCCACATAAAACACACAAGTTCTGATTAACAATAATTCTTGGAACTTTCTCTGCCTTGTCTTTTGGTACTGGGAATTCTAAGGCACTACATGGACATATAGCAATACAAGCTCCACATGCATTACAGGCATTGACATCAATTATTAATTCTCCTTTGAATGGTTTCTCTACTTCAATAGCTCCAACTGGACAGATGTAGGCACACCATCCACATGTTACACATGCATCCTTATCAACAACTGTTTTTCCTTTAATATCTTCATACAACTTTGCTTTTGGAACTCTTTTTATCATTGGACACTTGTAACAGATGACCTCAATAGCATTGTGTGGGCAAACAAACTCACAAACTTTACAATAGACACATGCATCTTTATCAACTTCAATATCAGTTATTGGTTTTGGATTTGTTGGTGTTGGATAGTTGTATTTTAAGTTTATAGCATCTGCTGGACAATACTCAGCACAGATACCGCAGAGAACACACTTCTCTTTGTCTATGTTTATCTCTCCAATAACAAATTTACTTCTTTCAGCTAACTCCCTATTTACTTCTATTGCTGATTGTGGGCAAACCATTTCACACTGCTCACATAATACACATTTATCTTGGTTAATTTTAATATCTCTTTTAATCTTTGGATACCTTTCATCCTCTTTTATTGATTTTCCATTTATTTTTAAGTCCAATGCATCAAATGGACAGGCAGAAGCACATAAACCACATAAAGCACATATATCTTTATCTATATCCAATTTTGGAGCTATAACATCTCCCTTAGCTATAGCTCCCAAGGGTCCCATGGCTATGGCATTTACTGGGCAGATGTCTGCACAAATGCCACAACCAACACATAAATCATCATTCCAAGATAATTCCCTTTTTTCTACTTCTCCATCTCTATATATCACAAATCCGTTTTCATAGACCTCTTTTACTTGCTCAATCATAGTTACTCCTCCTCAATGAATTTTAATGAGTTTGTGGGACATCTAAATATGCAAGATGCACATAGATAACAGGCATTTTCGTCTATATTGACAGTGAAGTTGTCGAGTGTGAGTGCCACACACCCCAAGCAAGAACCGCATGCTATGCAGGAATTTTCATCCCATAAAAGTTTTACCCCATATAATTCTTTTATTAAGTTTTTTGCAAGTCCTTTATCATCAGTTAAAGAGTGAATGAGCTTAGCTCCATATTTTGGAGGTAGTTGTTCAATGGTTTTTGCTATTTTTAAGATTTTTTCCTTTGGATATCTTCCAGAGAGGTAATGAGAGACGATTGACCTATCGCTTTTAATAATTTTTGCTATTTCTCTTTGTATGAGACCTTTTCTCCTTAATTTCATAGCTACTATTGCCTTTATTCCAGATAAAATATGCTCTGGCATATTCCCACATAGACATTATGATAGTTGATGATTTTCATTTATAAATGGTGTGTATGGGGTTTAAGTAGAAACTCTTTTATATATGTGTGTGCTATGCTCACATTAATATTTTGTTGTTCATTATATTAGAACAAAAATTCTATTTTTGGTAGAAAAGCTTTATATTGGTAAAGTCAATAATATAGAGATGCAAATCGTAAAAAATAAATATCATGTTGATTTAGATTAGAAAATTTCATGGGTGATGATTATGAGAGAGATTCTAATATCTGAATGCATAGAATTATTAAGAGCTCATAGATTTACAGTTTCAAAACCATTGGGAAGAAGTTGCTTTGACATGATTGCAAGTAGGGAAGATGTTAGATTAATTTTGAAGATTTTAAAAAACATTGATAGTTTGAGTAGAGAACAATCAAAAGAATTAAAGAAGATTAGCAAGATACTGCATGGAACTCCCCTAATTATAGGAATTAGAACAAGAAACGCCCCTATGGAGCATGGTGTTGTTTATGACAGATACAATATAAAAGCTGTAACTTTTGAGACATTTAGGGATTATTTAGAGGGTAGTCCACCAGTAGTTTATGCAAATAGGGGAGGATTTTTTGTAAAGATAGATGGGAAGGTTTTAAAAGAAACAAGAGAGGCAATGGGTATTTCAGTAGGAAAATTGGCAGAGGTTGCTGGTGTTTCAAGAAAGGCAATTTACAAATATGAAACTCAGATGGCTAATCCTTCTGTTGAAGTAGCTATAAAAATTGAGGAGTTTTTAGATGTGCCATTAGTTAAAGGAATTGATTTATTTGAACCTATTAATGATGAGGATGTTGAAAATAGGTTAGAAAAATTAGAGGACTTTAAGAAAGAGGCAATAAATTTTCTAAATGAGTTGGGATTTAAGTCATTTGTTGTTGAAAAAGCCCCATTTGATGCCGTAGCTGAGAAAGATGTAGATGACAACTTAAATATCTTATTAACAAATATTGAAGAAAAAGGTAGTGAAGAAGTAAAGAGAAAGGCATTATTTGTTAGAGAATTGTCAAGGTTGTTAGATGGATATTCATTATTAATATTAGAAGAGAAGGAGAAGGAATATAAAAATCTACCTGTTATCAGTATTGAAGAGTTAAAGAAGATGGATGATGCTCTTGATTTAATTGAACACATAAAATCAATGTTAAAAATATAAGATAAATTAAAAAATTTGGACGATTTAGAAAGGCAATTATGGAAATTTTTTGTAAATTTGTTTTCTATGTAAAACCCTATAAAACACAATTTTTCCATTTTCGTATTTAAAACCAATCCTATACTCTCCAACTCTAATTCGATTAATAATTATCTGCTCCTTTTAGCTTTTTTACATTAGGAATTTCAGATAAACTATTTTTATTTTGGAATCTCTTCAAAAACTAATTTTTTAATCTTTTCTTGGGATGTTTTTAGGTAAATTCTTTAAATCTTTAATAAAAGACTTTTAAAAGACATTATCCATTGTTTCACTACTCTAACAATTTTTTAGCAGTTTCTAAATCAACCTCATCCTCATCTTCGACTTCTTTCATCGCCTTTAAAAGTCCATAATCTAATAACAACTCTTCAATTTTTTTAAATGTCTTATAATCTAAAATAACCCCTTTAATATTTCCTTTTTCATCAGTAATATATGATTGAGCAATATTCATCCAAAACACCATCAATAATTATTTTACTTTAATGTTATGAATTAAATAAATAAAAATAGATAAAAAATAGGATTTATAAGTCCAATGGCTCTCCAATCTTTGGAACTACAACTTCAACTCCCAATGCCTCTGCCTTTTTTACAAACTCATTTACATCAACTTCAATCAATGGGAATGTGTTATAGTGCATTGGAATTACAATCTCTGGGTATATTAGCTCAATAGCCACTAATGCCTCATCTATCCCCATTGTGTATCTTCCACCTATTGGTAATAAGGCAATTTGTGGGGCATATATTTCTCCAATCAATTCCATATCTCCAAATAAGCCAGTATCTCCTGCATGATAGACCCTATCATTTATAATAAATCCAGAAGCAACCCCCCCACTTATTGTTG
>JAMOTQ010000160.1 GCA_027068365.1 Methanocaldococcus sp. | reverse complement strand
TTCCTTAATAAATTTTATTCACTTTTGAAAAGAACTATAAACTTTCTTTAATTTTGCAATAAAAAATGGTTCATTTGGTGGAAAAACCCTTAAAGTTCCCTCTATATACCCCTCCTTTATATTTATACCTTTAAATTCATCTGGTTTTAGTTTTATTAGTTCAACATCATCTCTCTTCTGTAAAATGTATTTTATCACTTCCTCATTTTCCTCAACTTCCACTGAGCAAGTTGAATAAACCAACTCCCCTCCTTTCTTTAATAAATCTATACCTATATCTATCAACTCTTTCTGCCTTAAAGAGCAGTATTTTATATCCTCTTCTGAGACATTTCTATTTTTATCTTTAATAATATTCCCTGAGCATGGAGCATCCAATAAAATTTTATCAAAAAATATCCCCTTCTTTAATAGATAATCCTTATATTTCCTCATATCCGCATTTATTATTATCGTGTTTAAGACCCCCATCCTGTTTATGTTTGATTTTAATGCCTTTACCCTCGTTTTACTAATCTCTACTGCAACTATTGTTCCTTTATTTTTCATTAATTGGGCTAAGTGAGTTGTTTTCCCCCCGGGAGCGGCACACATATCTAAGATAAAATCATCTTCTCTTGGATTTAAGATAATGGGAGGAATCATTGAAGATATTGATTGAGGCATATAGTAACCAAATAAATACTCAGGAGTTGCACCAATTGAAAAAGGGCTTTTTACAACTTCAAAAGCATAATCTAAGAAAGTTTCTTTTAAAACAACTCCTTTATTTTCTAATCTCTCTTTTAATTCTTCTGAATTAATTTTTAAAGTATTAACTCTTATAAATTGCATTTTCTCCCCTAATTTTTTCAATAATTTTTAAATATGTTATAACCAATATTGGGACTAATGTCAATATAACTCCATAACCAACGATTTCATGATAGAGTAGAGATTCATTGGGATGTATATTAACCAAGTAGCTAATTAAAACAATTCTTAAAATATTTGCAAAAAATGCCAATACTACAAAAAACAATCCAATTAAAAACTCTTTAATGTTTTTTGAATAAACAACAATTAGAGCTAAAAATCCAGCAATTAAAAAGCTTCCAGTGCATTCCTCAGCCACCTCAATAGTGTTATTTGGCAAATATATAAGATTATTGGACAACCTTGCACTTGGAATAATTATTTTTACAAAAATATAGCTTAGATAAGTAACAATCCCTATCAAATATTTCCCAAGATAATTTAAAATAAGAAATACAACTAAAAAAACAATATAAAATTTAATTAAAAATAAAATCGCCCATTTTTTGGATTTACCATTTGTGAATATACCCCCCACCATAAAACTCCTCTCCATCAATAAACTGTCCCTCTTCTATAATTTTGCCAATTTTATAAATCTTTGAGTGATTTTTTACTACATCTTTTACTTTATTAAATTTGGATGTTGTAAATAAAAGCTCAAACTCCTCACCACTATTTAAAACTACCTCTATTGGATTTAAATTAAATTCCTCACAAAATTCAATGACATCTTCTGGAATAAGCTTAAAAATCTTATCACTATATATTTCAAAATTTTTAAAATATGTTATTTCCTTTCCCAAACCATCTGAGATATCACAACAACCATTTATAAAATTATTCATTAATAAACCTTCCTTAACTCTTGCTATTGGCTTCCTCAATTTTTCAATAATCTTTGGATACTTTTGGCAGAACTTTTCAAATTCCTTATAGCTAATTTTATTGTATTTAAGCTTATAATATAAAAATAAGGCACAATAGACCCTACCTAAATCATTGGTTACACAGATATCATCTCCAACCTCTCCCTTCCTATATATTGGATTTTTGGTTATTCCAAAGGCGGTTCCAGATAATATAAGCTCATCTCCTTTATTTGTGTCTCCACCAACAACTGGGCAGTTATAAAGCTTAGAAAAATCATTTAATCCAGAATAAAGCCCTTTAATAAAATCCTCATTTGCTTCTTCTTTTGATAATGATATGGAAAGTAAAAAAGCCAGTGGTTTAGCCCCCATGGATGCAATATCTGAAACATTGGCAGTTAAAACTCTCCCTCCAATCTCATAAGGAGTTAAAATAGAAGGAATGTGCGTTTTTTTAATCATCATGTCTGTTGTAGCAACTAAATAAAAATTATTATCGAGTTTTATAACTGCACAGTCATCACCAATACCTTTTACAATATTTTCATTGGAAAATTTTAGAGTATTTTTGATTATTTCAATTATTTCCAATTCGTTCATAAACATCATCCCTATGTATTAAAAAATTCTGAATATTTAACATCCACTAATTTATTAGTGTTTGTATCCACTAATCCAACTATCAACCTTGTATATTTATTGTGAGGAATGTTAATCCTTAACTTTATCTTCTTTTCTTCTCCTGGTTTTAATGTTATAGGTGAGGATTCCACTGGATTATAGACATATCCATTTCCAGCATCAAATGCACAATAGACCTTAATTTCTCCTGCCAAATTTCCAGCGTTTTTTATATTGACAGTTATCTCGGCATATTCATCATATAAATAACCTTTCCAATCCCAGAGATAAATGGGTTTTTCAGTTATTGGATATATTTCAGCTTTTTCATATTTCAATTCATCAGGAAGTTCTCCAATTCTCCAACCACTGTTTGTCGTCTCCACATAAAAATATCTTTTTCCACTGTATTCAAAATAATAACCACTTATACTGTTTAAACTTATCCCAACTCCCATATGATTTGGAAATCTAATTAACGCAACATCATATCCCATTTGTTTCAATAAAGCGGCTGTTAATATTGAAGTATCCTCACAATCCCCTCCATAATCGACTAATGTTTCTATTGGGTATCTTGGATATTCATCATAACCAGTAGAAACCTTATCAGAAGTATAAGGAAGTTGCTGAACAAATGATATAACCAAATTTATTTTATCAAGCTCATCATAACTATTTTCCTTACATATTTCATCTATTTTTTGGATAATCCTATTTAAATACCAATCATCATAAGGGTCTAAAATATAATATGAATAGTCCAAAATATACTCTCTCTTTTTGGATTTGTAGTAATCATATAGGTATTTTGGAATATATAAGTCCATATAGTGCGTTTTTCCTTTATGTTCCCATGTATAGGACATATAACAAACATCTGTATTGGGTTTTTTGGTTATATCTTCTTTTTTCTCTGAATTGGACAAAGTTATTGGCATATCAATCCATACGGTTTTTCCATCATCATAAGTAAAATCTACTGATAATCTTCCAATATTAGAAGATGTTTTTTTAATATCCTTCTTCTCTATTGTTAATATAATTCCACTACCATAAGACAGATTTTTAAATTCATCCAAATTTATGAATGTATTTTTATAATATAAACAGTTATTGTTTTTATCATAAATACTAAGTTCTAAGATACACTCTCTTTTAACAAAACTTGAATTCTCTCCAACTAAATAAATTTTTAATATATATTTGTCTTTAACCTTATCTAAATTTAAAACTATTGAAGATACTCCTCTCTTATCTTCTAAATCGTTATATTTAACAATACTACTATCTATGACACAGCCTGAAAACATTGTTACTATTAAAATCATTAAAATAAATAAAACCAAAATTGAAAATAAGCTGGGTTTTTTTATCATAATACTCCCTCCAAAGTAGAAAAATTAAACAAAAAATGGCATCAGCCGGCTTGCTACTCATCACAACTCAGTCGGGGATAAACGTCATCATCTGCCGTTTAAGGGAGTTATTGATATTTTAATGAATAGGTGGAGCTGGGGTCCCCGTGACTGGGGAAGAGACCGATGACTTGCTCCCAATGAACCCAGAGGGAGCTGAGGTTGATGATTCCCAAGTCCAACATGGATGTTTATCCATAAATGTCCATGTTGGACAGACCCCAAATTATTTACTTAGGATTTACAGTTATTTAAATCTTTTTAAAGTGTGTTATTACCTAATTCAAATATTTTATTTATAAGTAATACAAAAAATTAATTTTTAACATATCCAAAAAACTAAATCCCTGTATTGACATTTTTAAAGAGATATTAGTTTATATAAGCTTATATAAAAAAGATTAATGATACTTGGTCAATTAGAATCTTTTTTAAGGTTTTATTACTTTGGAGG
The DNA here is from genome assembly GCA_027068365.1 of Methanocaldococcus sp. Lineage (GTDB taxonomy): Archaea > AGJL01 > Methanococci > Methanococcales > Methanocaldococcaceae > Methanocaldococcus. Next base: position 3,504 of record JAMOTQ010000160.1, on the reverse strand, counting down.
TGAATTTTGTGGCTAATAGAATAGAAATTTCCCCTACAACCAGACATGAAGGACACGCAAAATTAATTTTAGAGGTTGATGAAGAAGGGATTGTAAATAAGGCATATTACTTAAACACAACCCCAGTTAGAGGATTTGAAACAATGTTAAAAGGCAAACCAGCGGAGTTTGCTCCAATTGCGGTTATGAGAATCTGTGGAATCTGTCAAACAACGCATGGAATTGCTTCCTGTGAAGCCATAGAGAACGCTATCGATTGCGAAGTCCCAGAAGATGGTTTATTATTAAGAGAGTTAGTAGGAATTGGAAACAGATTACATTCCCACCCATTACACCACTTATTAACAATTGACGACTTCTTAAAACCAGATGAGACAGAGTTAAAAATTGAATTAATAAAATTAATCCAGAGAATGAGAAAAGTTGGGCAGTTAATTGTAGATGTTGTAGGTGGGGAAGGAATTCACCCACCAAACATTGTAATTGGTGGAATGAGAACAAACATAACAGAAAGAGCCAAATCAAAGCTATACTATGCTTTAAGACAGTATATAAAAGATGCCAATGAATTGTATGAAAAATATACTGAATTGATTGAAAGATACTTAGATGAAATAGGAATCCCCGACTTAGGAGCTCATGAATACCCATACATAGCTACACACACAACTTATGGAGACAGGTATGCAATAAACTGGGATGATGTAACTGAAATCCCAGCTCAAAGATACTACGATGATGAAGAGGCTAGACAAACAACAACAATTCAAATTCCATTATATGCTGGAGTTCCTGCTGAGGGAGGACCAAGGGCAAGAATGGTCAAGTTTGGTAATTTCAGAGAAGGAGGAAGTGCGATGGATATAAACATTGCAAGAGCTCAGGAAAACCTTGGAGGAGCTTATAGAGCTTTAGAGATTTTAGATGAACTCAACTTAAACGGAAAGACAAGGGCTGAGGTAGAATATAAAGATGGGTTTGGTATTGGAGTCCATGAAGCTCCAAGGGCAACAAACACCCACATGGCAGAAGTTGGAAAAGATGGAAGAATTAAAAGTTATAGAATTATAGCGGCATCAACATGGAACTTCCCAATTGTTGAGAAGGCAATTGAGGGTTATCCACAGCAATATGCAGAAGTTATAATGAGAGCTTATGACATATGAGCTTCATGTGCAACCCACATAATAGTTAAAGATGAAGAGACAAAAGAAGTTATAGAAGTTAGAAAAACGTTATAATGCCTCAAGGGGAACCCGAAAGGGACCCGAGAGGCATAACAGGACTTTCGCAGTCCATATATGCACTTTGAAACTTTGACATCTTTTGGATGTCTATATTCCATTGAATATTTATTCCTGCGAAAGTCCTGTTTCTCTTGGGGGTTTAAAATTAAAATCTTAAAAACTTAAAATGAATGAAACCATGAAGGTAGAAATAAAAAACCAAGATGATGAACTGTTTGATTTAACACCCTCTTATTTAAAAAAGGAGATTATGGTCTTAGCTTGTGGAAATATATTATTTGCCGATGATGGCTTTAGCGTTCATGTCATTGAAAAATTAAACAAAATCTTAACTGATGAAGAAAAAGAGAAAATCGCCTTAGTTGATGCTGGAGCAGGAGCCCCTCAACAAGTTCTAACCCTAATAGATGAAAACTCTAAGACAAAAAAAATAATTGTTGTTGATGTAATTGATTGGGGATTAAAACCTGGGGAAATTAAGATAATCAAAAAAGATGAACTTCCAAATCCAAAATATCATAGATTGGACTCACATGATTGGCCCTTAGCCCCTTTATTGAGGGAGGTTGCTGAAAAATACAATATAGAGGTTAAAGTTGTCGGCTGTCAAGCAAAATATCTCTCTGAGCCAGATGTTTATATTGGGCTGAGTGAAGAGGTTGAAAAGGCAGTCGATAAGGCAGTTGAGATAATTCTTAGAGAGTTGAGAGGTGATTAAAGTGGTTAAAGTTGCTCACGTCCAATTATGCAGTTGTTGTGGCTGTTTAGTTTCTTTGGCAGATACTTATGAGAAGCTTTTAGATGTATTGAATTCAATTGATTTAGTTTATTGCCAGACATTGGCAGATGTCAGAGAAATTCCTGAATGTGACATTGCCTTAGTTGAAGGTTCTGTCTGTTTAGACGACCACCACTCATTGGAAGTGGCTCAGGAAGTTAGAAAAAAGGCAAAAATTGTCGTTGCCTTAGGAGCTTGTGCGGCAACAGGGGGAGTTACAAGATACTGCAAAGGAAACCAATTATCAAAGCCAGTTCATAGCTCATTCTCTCCATTAACTGAGGTTATTAAAGTAGATTTAGCAATTCCCGGTTGCCCACCATCACCAGAAGCAATTGTTTCAGTAATAACAGCCGCATTAAACGGAGATATGGAGTATCTACAACCATTTGCCGAATTGGCAGAGAAAGGAAGCGAAGCATGTGGGTGTGATGTTATCTACAAAGTGGTTAATAAATCTTTATGTATGGGTTGTGGAACTTGTGCTTCAGCTTGCCCAACAAGAGCCATAGAGATGTTAGATGGAAGACCAAACATTATAAAAGAACTCTGCATTAAGTGTGGAGCTTGCTCAGTCCAGTGTCCAAGAATTAGATTCCCAGAGTTAGTTGAGAAGATAGAATAAATTTATAATAATTTTTTGAGGTGGAATGGGATGAATCCTTTTGGAGCTTATAAGAAAGTAGTTTCAGCAAGAAGTACATTAAAAGAGGTTTTGAAGAAAGCACAAGATGGGGGAATTGTCTCAACAGCTTTTATATATGGTTTAGAGAACAATTTATTAGATGGGGTTATAGTTGCAGACAATGCTGGGGAGTTTCAAGCAGTTCCTAAGGTAGCCACAACACCAGAAGAAGTCTTAGAAGCGGCAGGGACAAAATATACCGTCTGCCCTAATATATCAGTATTGAAAAGTGCTGTTAGAGAATACGGATGTGAAAAAATCGGAGTTGTGGGAACACCTTGCCAAGTTAGGGCTGTTAGGAAGTTAATGAAGTATCCAGTTGGATTTAGACATGTCCCAGATAAGATTGCTTTAATTATTGGAATTTTCTGTATGGAGAATTTCCCATATCAAGGATTAAAGTTGATTGTTGAGGAACACTGTGGAGTTAAGATGGAGGATGTTATTAAATTGGATATTGGAAAGGGTAAGTTTTGGGTTTATACAAGATGGGGTGAAACAAAAGCAATTAAGTTAAAAGAGACACATCCTTATGAGCAAATTGCTTGCCACGTTTGCACTGACTATACAGCAGAATTGGCAGATATTTCAACAGGTTCTGTTGGAAGCCCAGACGGGTGGAGCACTGTGTTTATAAGAACCGCTAAGGGAGAAGAAATATTTAACAAGATGGTTGAAGATGGATATTTAGAAGTTAAACCAATAGAAGAGGTTAAACCAGGATTAGGATTAGTTGAAAAATTGGCTCTAACTAAAAAAGAGAAAAACATGAAAGAAATCGAACATAGAAAAGA
>JAMOTQ010000159.1 GCA_027068365.1 Methanocaldococcus sp. | reverse complement strand
AGATGGTTGAAGATGGATATTTAGAAGTTAAACCAATAGAAGAGGTTAAACCAGGATTAGGATTAGTTGAAAAATTGGCTCTAACTAAAAAAGAGAAAAACATGAAAGAAATCGAACATAGAAAAGAACTTGGATTGCCCGTCCCATACTAAGAATATTTAAATATTTTTCTTTTTTTGTTTCTTTTTTAGCGTGCCTAATTAATTTCTATTAAATTTTTAAGGAGTATTATTTTTTACATAACCTATTTTGGATGTGGATTTATAACTTTTAAATATCTAATGAGAATATTCAATTTTTATACTCCCTATTTTTGGTGATAAAAATGAAAACTGACATTTTAATTATAGGCGGAGGAGGAGCCGCGGCAAAGGCGGCAATAGAATGCAGAGATAAGAATGTCATAATAGCTGTTAAGGGACTATTTGGGAAAAGTGGATGCACGGTTATGGCTGAGGGTGGATATAACGCTGTCTTTAATCCAAAAGATAGCTTTAAGAAGCATTTTTACGATACAGTTAAAGGTGGAGGATTCATAAATAATCCAAAGTTGGTGGAGATTTTAGTTAAAAACTCCCCTAAGGAACTTTTAAACTTAGAGAAGTTTGGAGCTTTGTTTGATAGAAATGAAGATGGTTTTATTGCTCAAAGACCATTTGGTGGGCAGAGTTTTAACAGAACGTGCTATTGTGGAGATAGGACAGGACATGAAATAATGAGAGGTCTAATGGAATACATATCAAAATTTGAGAGGATTAAGATTTTAGAGGAGGTTATGGCAATAAAGTTAATTGTTAAGGATAACAGATGCTATGGGGCAATATTTTTTGATTTGAAAACTGGGGAGGTATTTCCAATATTTGCAAAGGCAACTATATTAGCCACTGGAGGAGCTGGGCAACTATATCCCATAACATCCAATCCAATACAAAAGACAGGGGATGGGTTTGCTATCGCCTATAATGAAGGAGCTGAGCTAATAGATATGGAGATGGTTCAATTCCATCCAACAGGAATGGTTGGAACAGGAATTTTAGTTACAGAGGCAGTTAGAGGAGAAGGAGGAATTTTATACAACAAAAATAAAGAAAGATTTATGACAAGATATGATAAAGAGAGAATGGAGTTATCAACAAGGGATGTTGTTGCAAGAGCAATTTATAGGGAGATTCAGGAGGGTAGAGGGGTTAATGGAGGAGTTTATTTGGATGTCTCCCATTTGCCTAATGAGATTATTGAAAAGAAGTTAGAAACAATGTTAAAGCAATTTTTGAGAGTAGGGATTGATATTAGAAAGGAGCCGATGATTGTTTCCCCTACTGCTCATCATTTTATGGGTGGTCTAAGGATTAATGAGAAATGTGAAACCAATATAATTGGATTATTTGCTTGTGGAGAAGTTACGGGAGGAGTTCATGGGGCTAATAGATTGGGAGGGAATGCCTTAGCTGATACTCAGGTCTTTGGAGCTATTGCTGGAAAATCTGCCAAGGAATTTGTTGAAAATCATGATTTTGAGAATATTAGTGTTGAAGAAGATATTGCTAAAATTTTGGAAGAGATAAATGGCTTGGGAGGATGTTTGAATATTTATAATTTAATTGACAAGTTAAAAAAGGTTATGTGGGGTTATGTATCTATCATTAGAAATGAAGAGGGGTTAAAAAAAGCTCTGAAAGAAGTTGAAGAAATTGAGAAAAATATAACTGATGTTAAAGTTAATGGAATTATTGATTTACAGAAATACTTTGAATTAAAAAATATGGTTGTTGTTGCTAAGTTGGTTACAAAATCTGCTTTATATAGAGAAGAGAGTAGAGGAGCACATTATAGAGAGGACTTTCCAGAAACAGTGGAAGAGTGGAGAGGAAATATAATTGTAAAAGGTAATAAGTTATGGTTTGAAAGATTGGATTATGATGTTGATGAATATCTAAAAAATCTTTAAAAAGTTTGGCTCAGCCGCGGGAGTAGTCATCATTAAATTATAAAATCAGATAGCGAAATTCTCATCATCGCCAAACATTTTTTTTATAAATCCCCTATCATTCCCTTAACAATTATCTCAGTTGCTTCATCTTCATCCAATCCCTTAGCCATCAATGTCTCTAATTGCTTTTTATCAACACTACCTATTGCCGCTTCATGAGTTATCCTTGCCCTATCATCTCTAACAACAACTATTGGCATTGATTCAACCTCAGCATTTCCTTTAACTATCTCAGCACAGTCAATATGTCCTTTGCTGTATGGAGCGTTCCCTTCAATCTTTAACTTTAAAGATATTTTTGCATTGTCCATTGCCGCTCCTCTGCTCTTTATAATACATTTGGCATTTTCTCCATTTAACTTAACTACTTCATTGGTTTTAACTACATCATCTTTTATAGCATAAGTTCTCGTCGTTATATCAACTATTGCATCTTTTTTTGCAACAATCTCCTGATTTATATCTAACACTCCTATTCTACCTTTTGTTAGTGTAAAGTTTGATATATAGATTCCGCCTTCATCAATCTCAACTTTTACTGTTGGTTTAACCAAAATATCCCCATCCATCCCATGGTAGTGGAATTCATTATAGGAGAACTTTGCATTCTTTCCAATCTTTACAATGGCATCCATTATATGCTTGATTCCTTTACCTTTTGGGAATGAACAGTGAGACATTAGAGAGATTGAGCTATCCTCCTCCAATATAATTTCAACATCTATAATTTGAGATACATTTTCCTCAGTAATTCCAAAGCACATATGTATAGGGTATTTAAATTTATAACCCTTCTTAACAATAATCTTTGTTTTTATCCTACCATCCTCTTCCTTTCCTTCCAATATGATTCCTTCATCTCCCTGAACATTTATAATTTTATTTTCTTTAACAATTATCCTTGGACCTTTTCCATGAACAACTTCCTCTGGTTTTTCAGAAGTGTATTTTATTGCTTCAATTATTTCCATTAATTCTTCTTTGATGCTCATAATCTCACTCATAATTTATTATTTTTAATTTAAATTTATTATTTTATTATTCATCCTCTTTCTTCTGGCACTTTCTTATAAACACTTCCCCCACCATAGAGGGAAACCCTCTATTGGCACAGAACTTTCACAGCTTATAAATATTTAATTTTGAATTTTGACGCCTTTAAAGCGTCTATATATCCAATAAGAATAGTTTTTCCTGTGAAAGTTCTGTGATACTCCCTAACACCTCCTCGCTTACGCTCGGAGGTGTAAATTAATTCATCCCCTTTCTTCTGGCACTTTCTTATAGCACTTTCCACATTCTTTTTTGTAAAACTCTCCAACTTCCTTTGGGTTTCCACTCTTTATAACCTCCCCAGCACAGATTAAAGAAGCTCTATCTGCGTGTTCAGCCAACTCTTCGCTATGTGTAACAA
>JAMOTQ010000158.1 GCA_027068365.1 Methanocaldococcus sp. | reverse complement strand
CACTTTCCACATTCTTTTTTGTAAAACTCTCCAACTTCCTTTGGGTTTCCACTCTTTATAACCTCCCCAGCACAGATTAAAGAAGCTCTATCTGCGTGTTCAGCCAACTCTTCGCTATGTGTAACAACTAATAGAGAACATCCTTTTTCTTTCAAATAGTCAAAAACTCTCTTAATCTCATCAAATGATACCATATCTATTCCACTATCTGGTTCATCCAAAATAGCCAAGTCCGGCTCCATGCATATTATTGAAGCTAACTCTACCCTCTTCCTCTCTCCACCACTTAGTGTTTCATCCACATATCTATCTAAATACTTATCTGGGTCTAAATTAACCAGTTTTAAAGCTTCTTTAATTTTTTCCTCTGCCATTTTTCTATCTTTCTTATATTTTTCATTCATACCAAGCATCAAATAATTTTTAACTTTAATTCCCTCAAACCTTGCTGGTTCCTGCCATGCTAATGTTAATCCCATTCTCGCTCTTTCAGTAATGTTTTTACTGGTTATATCAACACCTTTAAATAGTATTCTCCCTTTACTTGGCTTATAGCCAGAGATTCCCATCAATGTATAAGCTAATGTAGATTTTCCAGCTCCATTAGGTCCTATAATTGCATGAACTTCATTCTCCTTCACATCTAAATTTACACCTTTTAAAATCTCTCTATTTCCCCTATAAACATGTAAGTCCTCTACCTTTAATAACATAATAATCACCAAAAGTTATAAATACTCCTTTAATGAATGTCTATTAAAAGTGCGTATAACTCTTTAAAACATTATACAATAAAAACATTACTCTCCCCATATGGGGATAATAAGAATAATTAGTAATAAAAATGGTAAAATAAAAATAAGAGCTGGTCTCTTTGGACTGGCGACCATCGGGTGATAGAATGGCAAGAATGCACGCAAGAAAAAGAGGTCGCTCCGGTTCAAAGAGACCCGTCAGGAAGGAAGTTCCTGAATGGGTCCAATATACACCGGAGCAAGTAGAGGAGTTAGTAGTAGAGTTGGCTAAGAAGGGTTATCAGTCAGCACAGATTGGATTAATATTGAGAGACACCTATGGAATTCCAGATGTTAAATTAATAACTGGCAAAAAGATAAGTAAGATAATGAAAGAACACGGCTTATATCCAAAAGTTCCAGAGGACTTGTTAAACTTAATGAGAAGGGCTGTTAATTTAAGGAAGCACTTAGAACAGCATCCAAAGGACTTACATTCAAAAAGAGGATTGCAGTTAATTGAATCAAAGATTAGAAGATTGGTTAAATACTACAAGTCAAGAGGGGTCTTACCAGCAGATTGGAGATACACACCAGAAAAAGCAAGATTGTTGGTCGAGCAAGCATAAAGCTTTTTTCTCTTTTATTTTTTTATTTTTAAGCTTATATAACTTCAATTAAGTGATTTTATGGAGGAGAAAGTTAAAATTAAAGATTTTTATATAACAATTGATAGATGTTTAGTTTATAAGGACTATGCCATAATAGCTGATACACATATTGGTTTTGATGTCTTTTTTGGTGAAGGAGGGGCTAACTTCCCATTACTGCAAAAGGATGAAGTTATAAAAAGAGCTTTAAACATAATTGATAAATATAAAATTAACAATTTAATTATCAATGGAGATATAAAGCATAATTTCAAACCATATCCAAAAGAAATTAGATTTTTAAAAGAATTTATTGAGTTTATGAAAGAGTATGTTGATGTTATTTTAATTAAAGGTAATCATGACACTTTTATTTCATCTGCTGGTTATGAAATTTTTGACTATTTTGAACTTGGTAATTATTTAATTTTCCATGGGGATAAAAAGCTAAATATAGATAAGGACTTATTGAAAAATAAATTTTGGATTTTAGGACATGAACACCCTTCAATAAAGCTTAGGGATGATGTAGGAGCTATATTAAAACTTCCTGTTTATTTATTAAATAAAAATTACATTGTTCTACCAGCTTTTAACCCTTTATCTCCGGGAAATGATTTAATTAACAACCCAACTTCATCTAAAATTATAAAAAAAGATTACTTAGATTCTGAGATTATAGCCATAACCGATATTGGGCTGTTAAATTTTGGAACACTTAGGGATTTGAGGGAATTTGCTAAGTTCCATTTATGAGCTTTTAATTACTCTTTTAAGTAGAAAGCCATGGTATCCTCGTCCAATATAAGCCCTTTTTTCCATTTTACAAATAAATAATATTTATCCTTTTTATCATCTGATAATTCTTTTTCAATTCTTTTGGCTATTATTCTTATAGGATTTTTCCCAATTCTTTCCTCAAAGTCCTTAAAACTTTCAAATTTTTTTGCTTCTCTCTCCTCAATAATCTTCCACATATACTTCTTTTTGATTTCTGGAAGTAATTCTAAACTATGCAATCTTGTGGTTATTGGAGGACATTCATTTAAAAATTTGACAAATCTATCCTCCTGCATTTTAACAGCTTCCATTATAACATATAAAAGCTCTGACTTTGCTGTTGGTGTTAATTGTTCGTATTTTATCATTTTTCTTACATGGTCTATTTTGTCTCTTTTACCTTTTCCAATATAAACTCTCTCTCCCAACTCTATATCAACATCTGGCTTTGGACTCATCTCCATTAATAAAAATTGGTATTCTCCAAGCCCTTGGACTATTGGCTCGTCTGGTTTTTCAGGATATCCATAAGGTAGATAATCTAAAACCCATGCGTAATTTTCAAATTTTTGTGGCTTATTTTTTTTAGGGAATTTTACTTTATCTCTATCTTTTTTATATTGTCCTCTAACCATAAAATTTCACCTTTCATTTAAATTTACAAATATACTTGAGTAATAAACACTATCGGCTTAATTTACATCTCCGAGCGTAGCGAGGAGGTGTTAGGTTTTGATGAAGCTTTATTAAAGTTTCATTTGAATCTACAAATTTAAATGAGTAATAAAAAATTAGATATATTTCCTAACAACTTCTAAGATTTCTTCAGCATTTTGAGGTAGTTCTCTTTTGTAATATATTGCCCTCAAATCATCTATATCCTCTGGCAGAATATCAGCTATTTTAACCGCTGTTTTTTCATCAACTCCTAATGATTTTAACTCTTCAACCAATTTTTTCGCCTCTTCTTTATCTAATTTGGAAAACTTTTGTAAATAATCTAAAGCACAGCCCTGCTCATATGATAATTCCCCAATTTGTGCCCTATCATACATAATTTCAGCAGCTTCAGATATTGTTATATATTTCTCTCCAAGGATTTTTTTGCCTATCATTCTCCCTACCTCTATATTAAACACCTTAATAATTAAAAATAACAATTAATGAAATAAATTATGAAATAAATTAAAGTTTTTAGATAAGAAAAATAATTAAAGTGTTTCATTAAATTTAAAATTTAAGCAGTAGCAGGTCTTAAATGTTGTGGGTAAGCAATAATATGCTTGTATTTTCCTCCATCTCTTACTCTAACAATGAAAGCCCTTCCCTGCTTACCAACAACAATTCCAGTTCTTCCGTGGAATCTTGGGTGTGGCATCCCCTTATGGACTGATGGGTCTATAACTATATGCACATACTCTCCTTCTTTATACTCTTTTAAAGCTCTTGTTATTGGGTAAAGACCTCTTTCTCTTGGGTGTTTTGACAGCTTCTTTCTTGTTTTCCTTCTAAATCCTTCACTCATTTGAACCATTTATATCACCCACGATGTTTTCATCATCATGCACTTTTAAAACATCCAATTCTTTACATATACAGTTTTTGTTTAATATAGATGAGACAGATGGGTTTGTTCTCCCATCGTCTCCACTGATTAACTCCTTTATATATAATCCACCATCACAATATATAATCATCTCAAAATGATTGTCATCTACTTTACTGGTTTTAACTTTATATACCTTACGGATTCTCTCTAAATCAGCTCTTCTATGTAAAACTCTTTTTGGAGTTTTTTGGTAGATAGTTCTATTTTCAAGCTCTTTTTCAAGAAGTTTTAAATCATCATCACTAATTGGCTGAGAGCATTCAACTAATGCCCTGTATGTTTTTTTATGTGGGGTGTTTTTAAATATAACTTTATCCTGTCTAACACCAAACTCTAAGTTCAAGACCTCTACTCTGCCATCTTTATTAATCTCCTTAGCAATTTTATTTAAATCAATTTTTCTTATCTTTGGCTCTTTAATTTCCAAAACAAATGGTCTTCCATCCCCAAGCATTCTTACATCTATATCTTCTCTTCCAGCCCCATGGAATTTTGCATCTTTTCCCTTTGTTGCTTCTAAGAATGGTTTGGCAATAATTTCTTCAACAGATATTGGATATTTTTTACCTGTGTAGTTGCAAAGCTCACAACCTTTTCCTCTACATTTTCTACAAGGCCATCTTGTTTGTGGAATCCCTCTAACTAATTTTCTGTATCTTCCTTTAATAAACAATGGATTTACTTGCAGATAGATTTTTTCAGTGTATGGGTTTATATGAACAACAATATCCGGATATTCCTTATTTGGTGCTTTATCTAATTTTATAGCTAATAACTTCCCAAATTCTCTACCAAATTCCTGCTTTATACTTTCCATGAATTCCGTTTCAATCTCTTTTTCAAGCTCTTTAATCTCTTCTGGTATGTGAGTTCCAATTAAAAACGTATCAAAATCATAGTCCTTTAAAAGTTCAATGGCTTTATTTAGCAGTTTTTCCATTTTTTGTTTGCTAAATATTCCTTTACACCACGGGCAGTTCTCTTTCTCTATCTCTATATTTTCCAATCTTATTT
>JAMOTQ010000157.1 GCA_027068365.1 Methanocaldococcus sp. | reverse complement strand
TTTTTTACATTAAAATTTTTAGTTGGTGGTTAAATGGAGAAGAAGAAAAAGCTTATTTTATTTGATTTTGATAGCACATTGGTTAATAATGAGACAATTGATGAGATAGCTAAGGAGGCAGGGGTTGAGGAAGAGGTTAAAAAAATTACAAAGGAAGCTATGGAGGGGAAATTAAATTTTGAGCAATCTTTAAAAAAAAGAGTTAGTTTATTAAAAGACCTTCCAGTTGAAAAGGTTGAAAAAGCTATAAGCAGGATAACCCCAACAGAGGGAGCTGAGGAAACCATTAAAGAGCTAAAAAATAGGGGCTATGTTGTTGCTGTTGTTAGTGGTGGTTTTGACATTGCCGTTAATAAAATTAAAGAAAAATTAGGATTAGATTATGCTTTTGCAAATAAATTAATTGTCAAGGATGGAAAATTAACTGGGGAAGTTGAGGGAGAGGTTTTAAAAGAAGATGCCAAAGGGAAGATTTTGGAAAAAATTGCCAATATTGAAGGGATAAATTTGGAGGATACTGTTGTTGTAGGAGATGGGGCTAATGATGTGAGCATGTTTAAAAAAGCTGGCTTGAAGATAGCTTTTTGTGCTAAGCCAGTTTTAAAAGAGAAGGCAGATGTTTGTATAGAGAAGAGGGATTTAAGGGAGATTTTAAAGTATGTTAAATAGAGTGCCTTTATTGTTTTTCTTTTTTCTTATCAAGTTCTCTTTTTATAATTAGCATGGCAATGTATCCAACGACTGTTGGTAGAAGGTAGGATACAAACCTATCCAATAAGGTAACTGCCGCGGCTATTGATGGGGGGATGTCAAAAGCGGAAAAGGAGAGAATCATTACTGTATCTGCTGTTCCAAAACCGCTTGGAGTTATTGACAAAACACCTGATAATAGGGTTAATAAATACACTGTTGCAACGCTTATAATGGATACAAAATGAGATATTGATAGAAATAACAGCCATAGTTTTATAATATCCACTACATACCACATAATGGAAAGCATTACTGTAATAATTACATCCTTGCCTCTTCTCTTTTTAAAGAATTTCATACTATTGTAAAAATCATCAATGGACTTTAATATCTTCTCTTCGTTGTAATTTAATGAGCAGTATTTACAAATAAACTTTGACATCTTGGTTACTATCTTAATTAAGAGCTTTTTATTTGCAATTAAATAAATGATTATTGCCATTAGTGAAAATAAGAATATCCAAGATAGAATGAGGTAAGTTATATATTTAAATCCAGTAATTACAAAGTAGCCAATCACAAACAATGTAAAAAATAAAAATATGGTTGTATCTAACACCCTCTCAACTACCACCGTAGAAGCCGCTAAACCATCAGGTATTTTTTCAAGCTTTGACAAATAATAAGCTCTAAAAACCTCTCCACCCCCTCTCATAGATGGCGTTATATTGTTTATAAACAATCCCATTAAAACAAGCAAAAAAAGGTTTTTTAAATTACAGTTGTATCCTAAGATTTTTATTACACACCTCCATCTAATGGATATAATAAGTGAAACAAAAAATTGCAAAACAGCTGCCAATATTATATAAACAGGATTTGCATTAAGAAGTGATTTAATTATTTTATCTATCCCGATGATTGCCATTATAATCAATATTAGGACAATACTCACAATAAAAAGAATTGTGGATTTTGTAATTCTTATTTTCATTTTATCCCTATTTTAAATAGAATGTTATCCATCTTTATACGCTCTAATGTAATTTAAAATTTCATTTCCAACATCTTCTGTTTTTAAACCCCCTCCCAAGTCAGGAGTAACTTTTTTATTTATTAAACAATATTTTACTGCCTCCCTAATTAAATCTCCTTTCTCTTTCTCCCCAATATAGTCAAATAGCATAGCCACGCTTAAAATGGATGCCATTGGATTGGCTATTTTTTTCCCTGCAATGTCTGGGGCTGAACCATGCACTGGCTCAAATAACGCCTTTTTATCCCCTATATTTGCAGATGGAGCTAAGCCAAGCCCTCCAATTAACGCAGATGCTTCATCTGATAATATATCCCCAAACATGTTTGTTGTAACAATAACATCAAACTTTTCAGGATTTTTTATTAAATTCATGGCTGTTGAATCAACCAAATAATCATCCGCCTCTATATTGTAATGTTTTTTAATCTCATTAAAAACCTCTAAGAACAAACCATCAGTAACTCTCAATACATTTGCCTTGTGTATGCAAGATACTTTTTTTCTATTATTTTTTATTGCATATTCAAACGCAAATTTTATTATTCTTTCACTGCCTTTTCTTGTTATAACCCTTTCAGCAATTGCCTCATTTTCATCTAATCTCTCCCTCCCAACATATAAATCTTCCGTATTTTCCCTAATAATTACCATATCAATATTTTTAACATCTAAAAATTTATAATCTGCAATTTTTCCAATTATTTGCCCAACTCCAAAGTTGTTTATAGGCCTGACATTTGCATACAAATCAAATAATTTTCTCAAAGTTATTATTGGACTTTTGTAGTTTTTAACTTCTCCTGGCTTTGGTGATGTTATAGCCCCAAATAAAATGACGTCTGCCTCCTTAGCCCTCTCTACTGTTTCTTCTGGTAAAGCAGTTCCATATTTTTTTAAGCATTCTAATCCTGCCTCTCCTTCTATTATTTCAAAATCTCCCAACTCATTTAATATTTTTACTGCTTCTGGAACAACCTCTTTCCCTATCCCATCTCCCTCTATAACACATACCTTCACCATAGATGGCACCAAAAACTTTTTTATAATTTTGGGACTATTTTATGCTTTATATAATATTAATGTCTTCTATTAGCATCAACGAGAGGGATAAAATGGAATATTCAAATGTTCCAAAGTTTATTAGGGATATTTCAATAAAACAGCATGAATGGATGAGAGAGTGTATAAAGTTGATAGCAAGTGAAAATATAACAAGCTTAGCAGTTAGGGAGGCATGTGCTACTGATTTCATGCATAGATACGCTGAGGGATTGCCAGGAAAAAGATTATACCAAGGATGTAAATATATTGATGAGGTTGAAACACTCTGTATAAAATTAGCAAAAGAGTTATTTAAGGCGGAGCATGCAAACGTCCAGCCAACAAGTGGAGTCGTTGCCAATTTAGCCGTTTTCTTTGCTGAAACAAAGCCGGGGGATAAATTAATGGCTTTAAGTGTTCCAGA
>JAMOTQ010000156.1 GCA_027068365.1 Methanocaldococcus sp. | reverse complement strand
AAATATACAAAGGATGATATTGATATTTTGATTATAGAATCAACTTATGGAAACAGCATACATCCAGATAGGAAAGCTGTTGAGCTAAGTTTTATAGAAAAAATAAAAGAGGTTTTATTTAGGGGAGGAATTGCTTTGATTCCAGTATTTGCTGTTGATAGAGCTCAGGAGATACTGTTAATATTAAATGACTATAATATTGAGGCACCAATTTATTTGGATGGAATGGCAGTTGAAGTTACAAAGATTATGCTAAATTATAAGCATATGTTAAACGAAGCAACACAATTAGAAAATGCCTTAAAAAATGTTAAAATGATTGAAAAATCAGAAGATAGAATTAAAGCAATTGAAAATTTATCAGAAAATGGGGGAATAGTTGTAACAACCGCAGGAATGTTGGATGGAGGACCTATACTATATTACTTAAAGCTTTTTATGCATGACCCAAAAAATGCCCTATTATTGACTGGCTATCAGGTTAGAGAGTCAAATGGGAGACATTTAATTGAGACAGGAAAGTTATTTATTGGAAAAGATGAAGTTAAGCCAAATTTAGAAGTTTGCATGTATAATTTCTCATGTCATGCTGGAATGGATGAACTACACGAAATAATTAAAAAGGTTAATCCAGAGTTGTTGATTATACAGCATGGAGAGGAAGTTCAAGCAACGATTTTAAGGAATTGGGCTTTGGAGCATGGATTTGATGTTATAGTCCCAAAATTGGGGGATAAAATAAAGATATAAAGAGGAAGAAGTATGTTGGGATTAAAAATTGAAGATGCAGTGAAATATAACAAAAACTTAAAAAAATATACCTATAAAAAAGGAGATAAACTAAGAATCAACTTTAAAGATAAAGAGGCATTAATGGAATATAACAAAACAATTTTAAATGTTTTATTTGGTTTAGATATAGAATTTCACAAAAATGGGCTAATTCCAACACCAATAAACAGATATCTCTTTATAAAATCTACATTTGAAACATTAAAAAACCTTGGCATAGAAAAACCAGTAGTTTTGGAGATTGGAACTGGACACTCTGCCATAATCCCCCTACTGATAAAAAAATTTTATGATGCTGAGGTTTATGCCACTGAGGTTGATGATGAATTTATAAATTTTGCTAAAAGAAACATAGAAAAGAATAACTTGGATATAAAAATCATAAATTCCAAAGGAAAGATTATTAAAGGTATTGAAGAGTTTAAAGGTAAAAAATTCGATTTAATTATCTCCTACCCTCCATTTTATTCAAAAAATTCTGTTGCGAGTGGGAGAAAGTTTGGAGGGGCTTTAGCTAAAGATGTTGAGTTAATTGGCGGTGGAAAGTTTGGGGAGGAATTTTCAATTAGATTAATTGATGAAGGAATCAATTTTTTAAATAAAAAGGGAGTTATTTCTTTAATGATGCCAAAGAAACCAGAAAAAAGAAGAGAAATTATAATTAAAAAGATGGAAGATGTTGGGCTGAGTGTTGAGGTTGATGAAATTAAGACAGGGAATAGGTTGAGATATATAATTAAAGGAATAAAAATGTAGTTTCCAAATTTTATATCCCATCAATTTTTTATTTTAAAATTAACCAATCTTTTTTATGTGGTGAGAACATGCTAACTATTCTAAAATTGGGAGGGAGCATTTTATCAGATAAAAACATTCCCTACTCAGTAAAATGGGACAACTTAGAGAGAATAGCAATGGAAATAAAAAACGCCTTAAATTATTACAAAAACCAAAATAAAGAAATAAAATTAATACTCGTCCATGGTGGTGGAGCTTTTGGGCATCCAGTAGCTAAAAAGTATTTAAAAATTGAAAACGGAAAAAAAATATTTATAAACATGGATAAAGGATTTTGGGATATTCAAAAGGCAATGAGAAGATTTAACAACATAGTTATAGATACCTTACAAAGTTATGACATTCCAGCTATTTCTATTCAGCCATCATCATTTGTTGTTTTTGGAGATAAGTTAATTTTTGACATCTCCGCTATAAAAGAGATGCTTAAAAGGAATTTAATCCCAGTTATTCATGGAGATATAACAGTTGATAATAAAAACGGCTATAAAATAATCTCTGGGGATGATATCGTTCCCTACTTAGCTAATGAATTAAAAGCCGATTTAATACTTTATGCCACTGACGTTGATGGCGTTTTAATTGACAATAAAGTGATAAAAAAGATAGATGAAAAAAATATCAATGAGATATTAAGGTATTTAAGTGGCTCTAACAGTATAGACGTTACTGGTGGAATGAGATATAAAATAGAGATGATTAGAAAAAACAAATGTAGAGGATTTATATTTAACGGAAATAAACCAAGTAATATATACAAAGCTCTATTAGGAGACGTAGAAGGAACAGAAATTGATTTCTCAAACTAATTAAACTTTTCACTGTTTTAGCCATCTATCCAATGTCACCTCTTCCCTATACCACTCTACTTTTTGAGGTTTAAATGAAATCCTTCCATATTCCCCTCCACCACCCGGATAAATATATATCTTACCCTTTCTAAATAAATTAATTGTCTCTGCAACCTTTGGATGTATTTTAGATAATTCATCAATATCAACATTTATCAAAACCTCAATCTCATTTCCATATTTTTTAATAAACTCCTCCCACAAGTTCTGAACAGCCTTTGTAAATATTCCCTTCCCTAATGTTAAAGAAATCATCTCAGCCAATGGAATTAACTTATAATAAGGAGGTCTAAACTTTGGATGCTCTACCTTTCCATCGCTGAGTTCTTCAACTCTGCTTAAAACTCCTTTCTTTATTCTTCCTCCACATTTAGGACACTTCCAATTATATTTTTTAGCATCCTCTAACTTAAACCTTGTATAACATTTAGAGCAGGCAGTTAAATGATACTTCCCTAACTTTGGGTCTAATCCATAGTTAGCTATAATTTTATTGTGTTTTATTGCCTTTTTTATTTGTTCAAAGTTGTCCTCAACTCCACCAATATAATCAACCTCCATCTGGTTAAATTCTCTTCCCAATCTATGAGGGTGATAGGAGTGTGCATCAGAGTTTGATAAAAATGGTAAATCCCTCAACTCTGGAACCATATCTGCCATGTCAGTATCTGCTGACAAACCAAGTTCTACGAAGTCAGGTTTTTTGTTGTAGCAGTCGTATATTGAATCAAATGACTTATAAAGAGATGTCCATGGGGTAAAA
>JAMOTQ010000155.1 GCA_027068365.1 Methanocaldococcus sp. | reverse complement strand
TTTCAAGCTCTTTTTTTAAGGTTGTAAAATCTACCTTTGCCTTTGATATATCAACGAGCATAATCATGGCAAATAGGTTATCCATAATTGTTTGACTTATATCTAAGATGTTAGCGTTATTTTCAGCTAAAACCTTTGAGATTCCGGCAACTATTCCTGTTCTATCTTGCCCAATCACAGAAACAACAACTCTGCTCATTATCTCTCCTCTTTTAAATTTGGTTAAAGTAATTATGATTTATATAAAACATTTATAATAAATTTAAACATTGTGGTGGTGTCAATGAGGATATTTATAACTGGAATGCCAGGAGTTGGAAAGACAACATTAGCTTTAAAGATAGCTGAAAAATTAAAAGATTTGGGCTATAAAGTTGGAGGATTTATAACTAAGGAGATTAGAAAAAATGGTAAAAGAGTAGGTTTTAAAATAATAACATTAGACACTAATGAAGAGACCATACTGGCTTATGTTGGGGATGGAAAGATAAAGGTTGGTAAATATGCTGTTTTTATAGAAAACTTGGATAAAGTTGGAGTTGAGGCAATAAAAAGGGCTTTAAAAGATGCTGATATAATAGTTATTGATGAACTTGGGACTATGGAATTTAAGAGTAAAAAGTTTTCTGAGGTTGTTGATGAAGTTATTAAAAGTGATAAACCGTTATTAGCTACCTTACATAGAAATTGGGTTAATAAATTTGAAGATAAAGGGATGATATATACTTTAACTGTTGAAAATAGGGATAAATTATTTAAAGAAATATTAAACAACATTTTAATGGATATTGGAGGGAAATAGGATAATAAAGAAAGATTTACCTCCTAATATTTAAATAGCATAAAATTCCTACAACAATTGTAAATATTGCTGAAAACTTATACATATTTGCTATTCCCAAAATATCAGCTAAAAATCCAAAAATTACGGCACCAAAGAACATTCCTAAATTTATGCTTGTTGTAAAAAGCCCCATGGCTTCTCCTTTTCTATGTATTGGGATATCTTTAACTGCGAGTGATGTTGTTGATGTTGAAGATATGGAACTTCCAACTGCCACAATTATCAAAGAAATAACCATATCTAAGAATGTTGTGGAAGTTGAAAGCATATACATCCCAATAGAAATTATAAAAATTCCAATAATTATCATAACATTTCCAAATTTATCATATAGTTTCCCAAAACTTCTTTGGAGCAAAGCTGTTAAAATATTTGTTGCCGCAATCATAAAACCTACTTGGCTTATAGATATGTCATAGCTAACTGCATACAATGCTAAATAAGCAATTATTCCAGAATTTATCATAACATTTGACATGTTTATTATAAAAGATGACAAAAAACTCCTATCTTTTAAAAATTCAGTGGGGAATAGGTTAGATAAACTTTTAATTTCCTTCTTTTTATTAAGAACTATGTCCTCCAACTCTTTATAGCTTATAATTGATGCCAAAATTCCCAAAAATCCGCAAATGTAGAATGGTGTTTTAATCCCATACATGTCAGCAAGAGCCCCACCTATAAATGGACCTATACCAAAACCCAAAGTAATTGCTGAGTTAAAAATCCCCATATATTCCCCTAATCTTGCCTTTGGAGCAATTGCCGCTATATAAGAGCCAGCTACCGGCGTTACAAACGCTGAGAAAATTCCTGTAAAAACCCTCACAATTAAAAGACCCAAAACACTACTAACAAAACTATACATTAAGGTAAATAGTCCATAAAAAAATGTTCCACAGACGATAAAAAACTTCTTTCCATACATATCGGATAAAACCCCAATAGGAATTTGAGCTATCGTCCTCGCCAATGCAAATGAACCAAATATTAAACCAATTTCTAAGTTTGTAGCTCCCAGTATTTGGGCGTATATTGCCATAATTGGGG
This sequence comes from Methanocaldococcus sp., assembly GCA_027068365.1. Lineage (GTDB taxonomy): Archaea > AGJL01 > Methanococci > Methanococcales > Methanocaldococcaceae > Methanocaldococcus. The sequence continues at coordinate 55 of JAMOTQ010000155.1, read as the reverse complement.
CTATAAAGCCAACACCAAGCATGGTTGTAAAGGTAGTAATCCAAATGACAAAAAT
>JAMOTQ010000154.1 GCA_027068365.1 Methanocaldococcus sp. | reverse complement strand
CATGGTAGTGGAATGGATGAGATAACAACCATTGGAAAAACAAAGATATCTGAGTTAAAGAATGGAGAAGTAAAGAGCTATTACATTGAGCCAGAGGATTTTGGCATTAAAAGGGCTAAATTAGAAGATATTAGAGGAGGAAATGCCGAGGAAAATGCTAAGATAATTAGGGCAATATTTGAAGGAGAGGAGGTTGGAGCCAAGAGGGACATTGTTGTTTTAAACTCTGCTTTTGCCCTATATATTGCAGAAGAAGTTAAAAATGTTGAAGAAGGAATAAAATTAGCTGAGAAATCCATTGATAGTGGGAAGGCATTAAAGAAATTAGAGGACTTAATAGAATTCTATAGAGAGGGTTAGGTATGGAAAAATTAATAATAAAATCAATGAAAAAAGTATTTTTGGAAGAGTTGGAAGAGCTTGAAAATGAATTAAATGAAATATTGAAAAAATATAATGCTAATAGTGTAGATGAACTCAAAAATAAAATCTTTAATGGTGAAATAAAAGAAAATGACATTAAAGACGATTTAGAGAAAATTAAATATTTAGAGAGGGAAATAAATAAAATTATGAGATGTTTAAGGGAAGTAAATATGAAATCTTTGTAAATTGGTGATTTTAATGGTTGTATTGGTTATTGGCGGCTACGACCCTACAAGTGGAGCAGGCATCTCTGCTGATGTAAAAACTGCCCATACATTGGGAGTTTATTGCCCAACAATAACAACATCAATAATCCCTCAAAATAACAAAATGGTTTATGAAAAATTTGATTTGCCAGCGGAAAATATAAAAAATCAGTTTAAGGCAGTTTTTGAGGAATTTGATATTAAATATATAAAAACAGGCGTCTTAACAAAACCAGCTATTGATATTCTACTTAAATATACAAATAAATATGATTTAAAAATTATATGTGACCCAGTCCTTGCTTCTACAACAAAGTTTTCGTTTGTTGATGAAGATTTAATGAAAAAATATATTAAACTTTTTAATAGGAGCTTTTTAATAACACCCAATAAAGAAGAGTTTAAAAAAATTTTAAATTTTGCCAAAAACAATAACTTAGAGATTAGAGATGATTTATACATCTTAGTTACTGGCATTGATGACGTTTTAATGAAAAATTCTAAAATTATAAATACATTTAAAGGGTTTAAAGTTGATAGAGAAGTCCATGGAACTGGTTGTGTCTATTCAACAGCTATAACGGCATTTTTATCTAAGGGCTATGATTTAGAAGATGCCATAAAAGAGGCAAAGAGATTTGTTTTATCTTCGGTTATCTATGCTAAAAAAACAAAGTTTGGCTATAATTCAAATCCTACTTATATTAATAAAGAAAAAGTAATAAAAAATCTTAGCTATGCACTATATTTATTAAAAAAGATGGACTTTACATTAATTCCAGAGGTTGGGAGTAATATTGCTGAATCATTACCCTTTCCAAGGGATTTTAAAGATGTTGCCGCATTAACTGGAAGGATAATAAAAAACAAGCTTGGAGGTTTTTATATTGTTGGTGATGTTGAATTTGGAGCTTCTGAGCATATAGCAAAGATAATTTTATCTGCAAGCAAATTCAACCCAGAGGTAAGGGCTTGTATGAATATAAAGTATGATGAGGAATTAATAAAAATGCTAAAAGATAGATTTACTGTTTCTTCATTTGATAGAAAGGATGAACCTCCTAACATATCAACAATGGAATGGGGAACAAAATTTGCCTGTGAGAAGTTTGGTGGAGTGCCAGATATTATTTATGATAGGGGAGGGGAAGGAAAAGAACCGATGATTAGGGTTTTAGGTAAAAATGCCATTGAAGTTGTTAAAAAAGTTGAAGTTATTCAGAAGTTATATGATACATTAATGTAAGTATTTAAATATTTTAATTAAATTTTTAAAAGTAATATTTTATTAAAAATTTGTAAATTTAATAAGGAAAATAAATTTTGATGAAACTTTCTTAAAGTTTTATACCAATAGGGGGCTTTGCCCCTATGGTCGGAAAAATGGTGGACTGGGCGGGATTTGAACCCGCGGCCTCCGCACAGCCAATGCGGCGCTCTCCCAGGCTGAGCTACCAGCCCACAAAACAATTAAATAAGTTTATTTGATGATTGATTGTAGCAGAGTTTTTATATTTCATCATCATATATAAACTTTTCTATTATTCATTCAAATTAATAAATTGAAAAGAAAGTATTTAAAGAAAATCCTCAATTTTTAAATTAAATAATAATGAGAGAGGGAAAACATGGATGTCAAAAGCAATATTATTAATGCATTGAAAGAAGTAATTTATAAAGAGGTTGGGAAAGATATTGAAATAAAGTTGGAAAAAACACCAAACTTGGAGTTAGGAGATTATTCAGTAAATATTTGTTTTAGATTAGCCAAAGAATTAAAAAAGAATCCAAAAACCATTGCCGAGGAAATTGTAGAAAAGCTAAAATCCATGAATATTGAAGGAGTTAAAGAGATAAAGGCAGTTAATGGATATATAAACTTTTATATTGATTATAATAAGTTTGCCAAAAATTTAGTGAAAGAGATTGATAATAAAGGAAATGATTACGGTAGAGGAAATAAAAAAGGAATAAAAATCATCTTAGAACATACATCAGCAAACCCTAACGGTCCTTTACATATAGGGCATTTAAGGAACGCCATTATTGGGGATTGCTTAAAGAGGATATTGGAGTTCTATGGCTATGATGTTGAAACACATTATTATGTTAATGATATGGGTAGGCAGATGGCTTTGGTTGTTTATGGAATTGAATTATTTGGTTTAGATAAAGAGAAAAAGAAAGACCATGCAATTGCTGAGACATATGTAAAAATTAATAAATACTTAGAGGAGCATCCTGAGGAAGAAGAAAAGATTTTAGAATTAATGAGGGAGTATGAAGATGCCTTAGAAAAGAATGAAAACAATGAGATAACTAAAAAATTTGAATTTGCTGTTAATTATGCACTGGATGGGATAAAAGAAACCTTAAAGAATTTAAATATTAAGCATGACATATTTGTTTGGGAAAGTTCTTATGTTAGGAATGGCATGGTTAAGGAAGTTATAAAAAAATTAATGGAAACTGGAAAAGTTGTTAAAGAAGAAACATACATGCTTGATTTATCAGATTTTGGCATTGAGAAGAAGATGGTTTTAGCAAGGGCAAACGGAACAAGCTTGTATTCAACAAGAGATATTGCTTATCATTTAGATAAGTTATCAAAGTGCGATATTGGTATAGATGTGTTAGGGGCTGACCACAAATTAACAGCTGAGATGGTTAAAGCCGCTTTAAAACTCCTTGGGAGCAAAGTGCCAGAAGTTATATTTTATGAATTCATCTCTCTTCCAGAAGGTTCAATGAGCACAAGAAGAGGAAGATTTATAAGTGCAGATGAGTTATTTGATGAGGCATTGAAAAGGGCTAAGGAAGAGTGCAACAAAAGAGGAGTTGAGGAAAATATTGCCTATGATATTGGTTTAGGAGCTGTAAGATATAACATAGCAAGAATCTCACCAGAGAAACCAATGGTATTTAAATGGGAAGAGGCATTGGACTTTGAAAAGGTTGGATGTCCATTTATACAGTATGCACATGCAAGATGTTGCAGTATTTTAAAAGAGGCAGAGAATAAAGGAGTTAAAGATGAGGCAGTATTTAACTATGAATTAACTAAGGAGGAGAAAGAGTTAATTAAGATGTTGGATGAATTTAAAGAAATAATTAAGGAGAGTGCTGAAAATAGAAAAGTGCATGTATTAGCCAACTATCTATTAGAGCTTGCTAAGGCATTCAACAGGTTTTATGCAAACTGCCCAATTTTAATGACAAAAGTTGATGACAATGTCAAAAAATCAAGATTAAAGTTGGTTAAAAGCACTAAAACTGTGTTAGAGACAGGTTTAAGATTGTTGGGAATAAATTGCCCGGGAAGGATGTAAGTTCAATTTATCATCATTACCATTTAATTTAATTCATTATTAATTTTTAAGCCCTTGATAATGTTGGGGGATTGATTAAAATGAGTGTTAAAAGAGTTTTGGTTATTGATAATATTGATTCATTTGTTTGGAATTTAGTTCAATATGTTGGAACTTTGGGGTATAAAGTTAAATTGGTAGATAACAAAATCACATTAGAAGAAATTAAAAAAATAAACCCAGATAGGATAATTATAAGTCCAGGACCAAAAACTCCAAAAGAGGCAGGGAATTGTATAAAAATAATTCAGGAGGTAGATATTCCAATATTGGGGGTTTGTTTAGGGCATCAGTGTATTGTTGAGGCATTTGGTGGAGTTGTAGGAAGGGCAGAGAGAGTTATGCATGGAAAGGCAAGTTTAATAGAACATGATGGTGAGGGAATTTTTAAAGATATTCCAAATCCATTCTATGGAGGAAGATACCACTCATTAGTTGCCTATGAAGTTCCAAAAGAGTTAAAAATAACTGCTAAGAGCTTAGACGATGATTATATTATGGGAATTAGGCATAAAAAACTACCAATTGAAGGAGTTCAATTCCATCCAGAAAGTATATTAACTGAGTCAGATAATTTAAAATTCCCAAATTTAGGATTAAAACTTATTAAAAATTTTGTTGAGAATGAGTATTAACAAATATTAAAAATTCTAAAAAAATTCTAAGTGAAAGGTATGGATGTTTATGAAATACTATACCAATTTTGTTTGGAATATAAGGTATTACTAAATGATGAGGAAGTTCCATTATGGAAACTAAAAAAAGATGATTTGGAAAAAGCTAATTTAGATTTACCATGGAAGTCAATTAGAGATTTAGCCATATATTTATATGAATTAAAAAAGAAACAACAAAATTCTAAGGAGCTTATTAAATGTGATATAGTGGAGATTTTGGCGGGGATTGCTTTATTAAAACCAGAAGAAGGAAACAATTACATGGGACTTGTTACGGAAGACATGTGCCTAACATATTTAAGTGAGCTTATAACTGCAAGAATCAACTGTATAGCAAGATATTACTACATGATGAAAAAACCACAAAATACAAATATATTTGACGAAATAATATTAAAATTTCCTCAAAAAAAGGACATAAGGGCATCTAACATAAATGATTTGAGAGATTTAATTGAAAAAATTAGAAATTATTTTAAATGAAGATTTAAAATCTCCTAATTTTTATAATCCCATTAAGAATACTGGAATCACGGAAAGCATCATAATCAGAGCTACAAATATCGCCAATATCTGCCTCTTGTTTAGTTTTGTGTTTTTCATTACAACCCCCTTAGCTCCAAGTATGATTTTCTAATGATATTGTCTTTACTAATATTTAAAGCTTTCAGTATATCCATCATTTCTTCTAAAACCTCATCTTTATCATTAATATCTGATATTACTTTTTCTAATTCTAAGAATAAACCAAGACCTTCAACCTCGTCGATACTTGCTTCCATATCTCCCTTTCTGTAAATCTCTCTAATCTTTCTAATTGGTGGAACTTCTTTAAATCCAAGTTTTTTAAATATCTGCCTCATCTTTTCTTTATCCTCTATTTTTACTTCAATCTCTTCCCTTGTTTTTGATATTTTATCTATTTTTTTGCCTTTATAGGTAACAAAGAAATTTCCATCTTCATCTCTAATTCTTAATGCCTCATCAGTTTCTTTAAAATCTCTATCTATTCCATTAAAATATATATCTTCCTGAAATTTCTTCTTGATAAATTTAAATCCAAGTTTTTTTAATTGCTCTACAACTTTATCTTTATCATCAATTTTTACTTTAATTTCTACTTCTATCATGCAATATCACCAAATAATGGATATTTTATCAACTACATCCTTCAAAACATTTTCTATTTCATTTTTATCTACATTTTCTATAACTAAGTAAATAATCACTTTATCTCCTTCCCTTTCAAGGACTGTTGAAGTTATATTCCCTCCAATCTTTGATATCCTTGAAGTTATATCTGCCAATAAGCCAATTCTATCCTTGGCAACAACCTGCAATTTTAAAGTTCCTAAGCTAATTTCCCCCTTTTCTAATAAATATAATCCCTCCCTTGTTAATCTAACTCCTCCATTCCTTCCTTTCTTTGTCTCTACTAATCCTAAATCTCTTAAAACCCTAATTTTAACATCTAAGTTTTTTGGATGCATATTTAATTTTTTAGCAAGTTCTTTAATTGTTATTGGCTCTTTTAAATGCTCCATAATTTTTTTGGTTAAGCCAACAACCTTCATACTCTCACAATCTATTTAAATTAATTGATGAATGTTTATATAAAAAAATAAAAATAAAACTTAGGGAATTTATGACCTTGCTCTTCTTCTTTCTCTCTTTAATCTTCTTAATCTCTTCTTATACCACTTCCATCTCATTCTTCCTTTCTTTTTCCATCTTCTTGAACTCCTCTTTATGGTCTCACCCTCTTATCTTGTTTTTTAAATTTTTACCTAAATAATATGAAACCATTACTTAAACTTTTTGGTTTTATTATTTTAACCAGCTACCTTTTTCTACAACAACATAGCCCTCTTTATTAACCTTAGGAGCAATTTTTAAGAATTTCTCCCTGAATTCTGGATTACTTTCAACTGCTTCATCATCCCTTAAAACATTTCTACTCTCTATAATATAATAACTCTCTTCCATCTCTAAGTTAAACCTCTCTAAGACCTCACTAAATTTATTGATAATCTCCTCTGCCTCTTTTTTTATTTTTTCAATGGTTTTTTCATCCATTTAGCCCACCATAAATTAAAATTAAATTAAACCAAGCTCTTTTAAAATATTTTCCAATACTTTTTTATGTTCTTCACTCATCTCACATAATGGCAATCTCAATTCGCCAGCAGGTCTTCCCATCATGTTTAGGGCAGTTTTAACAGGAATTGGATTGGTTTCAATAAACATCGCCTTCATCAATGGGAATAACTTATAATGAATCTCTCTCGCTTTTTCGAAATCTCCATCTAATGCATAATTAACCATTTCAACAAATTCCTTTGGAACTATATTTGCTACAACACTAATAACTCCTTTTCCTCCTAAGGCAATTATTGGAAGGGTTAATTCATCATTTCCTGAAAGAACAGTTATCTTAGCATCATGTATAAGTTCAGAAACTTGGGAAAGGTTTGGATTTGCCTCTTTAACTGCTGAAATGTTGCTGTATTCTTCAGCTAAAAACTTTACTGTTTTTGGCTCTAAATTAACAACAGTTCTTGATGGAACATTATATAAGATTATTGGAATATTTACCGATTCAGCAATCTTTCCAAAATGTTTTTTTAGACCTTCCTGTGTTGGTTTATTGTAGTAGGGGGTGACTGATAAGATGGCATCAGCCCCTACATCTTCGGCAAAAATAGACAGTTCTATGGCTTCATCTGTGCAGTTAGAACCAGCTCCTGCAATTACCTGCACTCTTCCATCAACAATCTCAACAACTTTCTCAATAACTTTTTTATGCTCCTCATGTGATAGCGTTGGACTTTCCCCCGTTGTTCCAACTGCTACAATTCCACTAACCCCATTATCAATTAAAAAATTTATATTTTCCTCTAACCCGTTATAATCTACTTCACCATCTTTAAAAGGAGTTATTATGGCGGGATAGACCCCTTTAAACATTAACTTCACCTTTATTGGAGCTGTCTCATTTTGTGAGTTATATAACCTGCAATTCTATTTCTTAATCTCTTTGTTGATATTTGAGCAACCTCCTCTAAAACTCTTTTGTTTGTTTCAAAGTCGGTAGTAAATAAGTCCCTATATTTTTTAATTAACTCCATTGCTGTTCTTTTAATTAATGTTTGCCTAATCCTTCCCATCTTCTCACCTGTTAATATTTTTATTGTATTTTTATTAAATTATTTTGTTTTATTCATTTTATTTTGTGTTTCTTCAATATATTGCTTTTGAAGGGCTTTATTATGCTCTATAAGTATCTGGAATATTTTAACACCAATATTCTCATCAACATTATGTTCTTTACAAAGTTTTCTTATTCTATCGTATATATATTTTTCTCTCTCTGGGTCGTTAATAGGAATGCCAAGTTGATTTTTTATATTGGCAATATCCTTAGCCAAACTATTTCTTTCAGCAATTAACTTTAATATGTTATTGTCAATCTCATCAATCTTCTTCCTAATTTCAGCAAGCTTCTCCATCATTGTAATCACAGAATGCTTTATTATAAACAAACTAAAATATATATTTTATTTTGTATTTATATTAGTATTAACAAAACTTAAAAATATAAAAGAGATATAAAAATGTTTTTATACCTCATAGATAGATAATATAGTGTTTTTCAAAGTAATTAAAATTCACTAAGAGATTGCGTATAAACCTTCTACGGGTTTATATATTCCCTATATCCACACTAAATTTGAAAAACACTACATCTTAACTTTCAGCAGTATTTTAAATTGGTGATAGGATGTTTAGAGGAGTTATGGAGAGTGCAAAAGAGTTTAAAAAAGTTGTAGATACTGTCTCAACTTTATTGGATGAAATTTGTTTTGAAGTTGATGAAGAGGGAATAAAAGCAAGTGCTATGGACCCAAGTCATGTAGCATTAGTTAGCTTAGAAATTCCAAAATTGGCATTTGAAGAGTATGAGGCAGATAATCACGATATTGGCATTGACTTAGAGGCATTTAAAAAAGTCATGAACAGGGCTAAATCAAAAGATAAATTAATTTTAGAGTTAGATGAGGAGAGGAACAAATTAAATGTTATCTTTGAGAATACTGGGAAGAGGAAGTTTAGCTTAGCTTTATTGGATTTATCTGCTTCGTCAGTTAAAGTTCCAGATATAGAGTATCCAAATGTAATAATGATTAAAGGGGATGCTTTTAAAGAGGCATTAAAAGATGCAAGTTTATTTAGTGATTATGTAGTTTTAAAAGCTGATGAGAATAAGTTTGTTGTTCATGCAAAAGGGGACTTAAACGAGAACGAAGCAATATTTGAAAAGGATTGCTCAGCCATAATTAGTTTAGAGGTAAAAGAAGAGGCAAAAAGTGCTTTCAATTTAGATTATTTAATAGACATGGTTAAAGGAGTTAGTAGTGGGGATATTATTAAAATTTATCTTGGAAATGACATGCCTGTGAAGTTAGAATACTCAATTGCAGGAGTAAATTTAACATTCCTATTAGCTCCAAGGATTGAGGGATAAAAATTATCATAAATTTAATATTTAGAGTTATATGTGGTAACCATGTATGAATCCTTAAAAAATTATTTTTTTGAAGAGATAAAAAATGACAAATTGTTAAAATTGCCCGATAATTTTTATGATGACATTAGAGAGTATGTAAAAAATATTGAGGATGAGATTGAACTTGAAAGGGTAAAATATTATTTCAAAGAGCTTAGAAAGTTAAGAATATATAAAGCTTTGTATTTGGATAATGAGAGGGAAAACTTACTTCCAGAAGAATTAAATATTATACACGCTATTGAAAATACTGCCATTGAATTGAAAATTGAGGAAACTCCCAAATTTAAAAAACCTATTGAGATTGAGACACCAAAACCTATATATACAATAAATGATATTGATGTTGTAAAGGTTGATAAAAACTTTCCAACATTCACAGATGGCACTTTTATATATAACCTAAACAAAAATGATGTCCTCTCTTTAAATAAAAAAATATCGCATATTTTAGAAAAACACAGAATCATATCAAGAATAGGTGAAAGTTATGAAAATGCCGAAAAAAGTTAGAAGATATTGCCCATACTGTAAAAAACACACAATTCACATTGTAGAGAAGGCAAAAAAAGGAAAACCAAGTGAATTAACCTGGGGTCAGAGGCAGTTCAGAAGAGTAACAGCAGGTTATGGAGGTTTCCCAAGACCTTTACCAGACAGGTCAAAGCCAGTTAAGAAAATTGATTTAAGATTTAAATGCACTGAGTGCGGAAAAATGCATACAAAGGCAAACGGATGTTTCAGGTCAGGAAGGTTTGAATTCGTTGAGAAATAAATTTTAAAAACTAAAAATTCTAAAAATTTATAAAACTCTTTTAAAACAAATTATGGAGAGGGGAGACAATGGAGTTAATCCCACAACCAAGAACAAAATTCTTAAAAGTCCAATGTCCAGAATGCAACAACGAGCAAGTTGTGTTTGGAAGTCCAGCTACTGTTGTTAAGTGTTTAACATGTGGGAAGGTTTTAGTTGAGCCAAGAGGAGGAAAAGGAAAAGTTAAAGCTAAAATTTTGGAGATTTTAGGGTAAATCTTCCATTTATATTTTATTTTGATAATTAAAATGTCCATATAATTTTATTTATTTCTAAGGGATTCCTAAAAATTATTTTTTTAATTGTTTAATCTATTTGATTATTTGATTTTTAAAATTGGGGTTAATCATTTAAATAAATGAAATTTATAAATTCCTATTTTTAATAATTTTTCTAACTTTTAGATATAAAGTGGCAAATAAAACAAGCACTGGAATAACTTCTAATCTACCAATCCACATAGCTACAATTCCAGCTATTTTTCCAATTAGTGGAGTTTTTAAAGTAACTACTCCCAAAGACATGCCTATGTTTGAAGTAAAAGAAACAGCGTCAAATATCGCATTATAAGGACCATAACCCAAAGCTATGAAGATTAAAGCTGTTAAGAAGGAAGATAAGCAGTATAAAAAGAATACAACAAACGCCTCCCTAATTATCTTATAATTTAATTCCATAGAATTAAGATGTTCATGAATTACAGCTGATTTTGGATAGATAATTTCTTTTATTTCATACCAAAGTGCCTTTAATATAACTAAAAATCTAATTATCTTAACCCCTCCGGTTGTTGTTCCAGCCCCCCCACCAACCAACATTAAAAATATAATTAAAAATAGAGATAGAGTTGAAAGATTGCCTATATTTATAGTTGTAAATCCAGTTGAAGTCATTGCCGAAACGACTGTAAAGAGAGAATCAATTATTGGAACTTTATCTTTTATTGAAATAATAACTGAAATAATAGTGATAACAATTAATGCATACTTCGTTTGAATGTCATTGAAATACTTGCCAGTTAATATTCTATGGTGGATAGAGAAAGATATAATTCCCCCAACCATCATTATTCCAATCATGATAATTTTAGCAAAATCATTGTATGGGAAACTATGATTGCTTATACTCATCCCCCCAGTGCAAATGCCAGTCATTGTTAAATTTAATGCCTCCCAAAAACTTAATCCTGCCAAATATAACAAAAGGGCTCCTAAAATAGTATATAAAACATAAATCCACACGATTGTTTTTATTGTTCCTATGGCACTTGGCATTATCCTTTCCTGTCTTGCCTCAGAAGTATATAACAAATAGGCAACAGTTCCAGACCTTGCTAAAACAAGGGCTGATAAAACCAATATCCCCACTCCACCAATCCACTGCTGAAAACTCCTCCAAAATAAAACTGATTTTGGTAAGACCTCAACATCTGGTATTAAAGTCATCCCCGTTGTTGTCCATGCGGACATACTTTCATAAACTGCATCAACATAAGAAAAATAAGGTATTGATAGATATAGAGGAATAGCTCCTATAAATGAAGCTATAAGCCAAGCTAATGCAGAAGCAACCATAGTATGATGTAATTTTAAATTTCTTGGTTTGGTAATTTTCTTTAAAATAAATCCAAAAATAGTAAAAAATAATCCTGGAATTAGAAAATTTAAAAAAGTGTTTTCATTATAATACATAGAAACTATACAAGGAACTAATGTAAATAAGCCAATAACTTGAATAATCCCCCCCAAAATGTGTAAAATCCCCTCAACATCTTTTTTTGTTAATCTACAAATTCCCATATTATTTAACCCATTAAAGATTATTATTTTTATATTCCATCTTCTAACATGTCCTCTTCACTTAACCCCTCCATTTCAATCATCGTCTTTAATCTCTTAGTAATTATATTTAAGCATTTATCAACCGTCTCGCTAATCTTTATATTTTCAACCACTGGAATTCCTTTCTTTTTTGCTGTTTCAACCATATAATCGTTTATTATCCTAATAATCTTAAAGTACTTTAAATATCTCTCAGTAGGTCTGCTTGAAACCCTTCCTCTTGCATAAAATCTCATCTTGTGTAATTTCTCATCATAGATTGTTAGCATAATAAAGACAACATGAGGATTTTCCAAATATTTATCTTTTAAAAGTGTTGGAATTAAGTGAGTCCCCTCAATAATTACACTCTGCCCCTCAACTAAACATCTGTCTATAACCCCCTCTATTCCAGTTAATACCGCCTCAGAATGCCTTTCAAATCCTTTAATGTATTTATTTCCCCCTTCGTTATCTCTCAATACTTTCCAAGCTGTGTAACTTGACTCATAAAGGGTGGGAATCAACTCCCTTGATATAACCTTTCTCATAACCTCCCTTATTGAATCAGTCCCTATAACGCTCGGAATCCCCAATCTTGAAGCAATTTCAAAGGCAATTGTTGAAGTTCCAACCCCACTTGCCCCACCAATTAAAATAACTATTGGTCTTTTTCCTAAAACCATCCTCCATAATAAATATTTTTTAGCAACTTCATCATAATTTTTTGAGATTAAATAATAATACACTCTTCTCCTCAAATCAGCTTTATCTATAACTTTAATATTCTCTCTTTTTAGCATCTCATATATATCCCAAGCTATTTTATAGGCAATACTTGGTTTTAATCCAGCGGCTGTTAAAGACCTCGCTAAAATACCCTTTGAAAAGGGCATCTCATAAGATTTTCCCCTCACAACAATATCATTCTGCAAATCCATTATTCCACCGAAATTTAATCTAAAATTTCATCAGCATCCAATTTTTCGGCATTATAAAGATTTTTTGCCCTCAAATAGAGAAGTTCATCTTTATCATCCTCAACTACAACAAAAATTTTTTCTGGTTTGTATTTTTCTATAAATCTCTCAACATTCTTCCTTGCTATTTCAACTTTTTTCTTCAACCCCTCTAATGCTTTTTCTGGAACGCCTATGGCTTTCATATCCTCAATATCTAACATTCCCTCAGTGCAAACAACCTTTAAATTAGGATTTTTGTTTTTGAGCTTTTTAAATAACTTTTTATTTGAAACGATGTATAAAGCATTTTCATTAATCTCTTTTTCTTCAAATTCAAACCCAAAGTTAGATAAAACTCTATTTAAATGTTCTTGGCATTTTATAATTAATTTACAAAAGTCCTTTGCCTCTTCTTCATTTAACTCATGTTTTGGAGCTTTTTTATACAAAAAGTCATCAGCTTCAATTAATAAATAAACTGCTTTTTTAAATTCACTAACATCTATTTTCCCTGGCTTTGCATCTCTGTAAGATATTTTTTTATTACATTTATCATATTTCTCTACTTTTATTTTAGATTTCCTTAATTGAGAAATTGTATAAATTCCCTTCCTTATTAGATATTTTGAATATTCAGTTCTCATCCTCTCCTCCTCTGTCTCCCTCTTTCTTATTTTCTTTCTCTAATTTTTCCAATTCTTCAACAAGCATTGGTAAAAAGACACCGACATCGGTAACTACTCCCAAAGCTTGTGACGTTCCCCTGTCCATCAACTTCGTAACAACCGCTGGATTTATATCAACGCAGATGGTTTTAACCCAAGAAGGTAATAAATTACCGGTAGCTATTGAGTGTAGCATAGTGGAAAGCATTAGAACCATATCCTTTCCTTTTAAGAGTTCTCTCATTTTTTCCTGAGCTTTAACAACATCTGTAATAACATCTGGTAACGGCCCATCATCTCTTATACTTCCAGCTAAAACATAAGGGACATTATTTTTTATACACTCATACATAACTCCTTTCTTTAAAATTCCCTGCTCCACAGCATCTTTTATGCTCCCAGCCCTCATTATTGTATTTATCGCCCTCAAATGATGGCTATGACCCCCTGGAACGCTTCTCCCTGTCTTTAAATCAACTCCCAATGATGTCCCATATAAAACGCTCTCTATATCGTGGGTTGCTAAGGCATTTCCAGCAAATAATGCCTGAACATATCCCATTTTAATGAGCTTAGCTAATGCCCAGCCAGCTCCTGTGTGAATTATAGCCGGACCAGCAACAACTACAATTCCCCCCTCTCCTGTTTTTCTATATTTTTCTCTAATCTCATACATCTCTTTGGCTATCTTCCTAATAATTGTTTCTTTTGGCTTCTCTGATGATGCATCTGATTTCATAAACTCAAATAAGCCCCCCGCCTCTCTTGGTTTTTCTGGTGGAATAACCCTAACTCCTTTATGTCCCACAACAACTAAATCCCCTTTTTTGATGTTTCTGATAGTTTTTACCTCAGCCCTCATTTCATCTGGATAAACAACAATGGCCCCATCCATTTTTTGATTCTCTACTTCAATCCACTTCCCTTTAAATCTAATAAATGTTTTATGGTTAGTTGTTGAATAAAAGCCCTCTGGTAAAACCATATCCTTCTCAGCTGGCTGTAATTCAACCTCTTCAATCTCTGGAATCTCAGCCCCTAAATCTTTCAATTCACTTAGTATCTCATCCAAGTGCTTCTCATCTTTTGCAATAACCAATATCTTTGCATAACTTGGGTCTGTTTTCCTCTTTCCAATTTCAAACTCTAAAACCTTATAATCTCCACCCATATCCAATATTTTATCAAAGACCTTTGGTAAGATTAAACTATCTATAATATGCCCTCTCAATTCAATTTCTCTCATAAACATAATAATCCCCCAATAAATGTTATCTTAGGATTAATTAACAATGATGAAGTATTTAATAATTGTTATCAAAACCTTTATATACTAATTCTGACAGTTTATCTTAAACATTTTTATCAACAATTTAAAGAGGGATAAATTTGCATACATTAAGATTCAAAAAAGATAGAGCAATAAAAATAAGTGAAGAGTTGTTTCCAGATGAAATTTGTGAAAGATGTGGAAGATGCTGTATTTTACACGCTTACAAAACTGAAAATGGGATTAAAACAATATATTGTGAGCATTTAGACCCAGAAACAAAGTTGTGTAGGGTCTATAAAGATAGATTTAAACATGGATGTTTAACAGTAATGGAAGGGATATTAGCTGGTGTTTTTCCAAAGGACTGCCCTTATGTTAAAAATTTAAAAAATTATGAGGAGCCATGGTTTTATAGGTATTTGAGAGATTAAGATAAAAACTCTTCTATCTTTTCAGCTAATGTATCAAATATCCACTCAAATTTATTATTATCCCTTTCCAACAAAGTAACTCTAAACCCATTAAGTTGAGAGCAGAAAGATGTTAGAGGAACAACACAGATTCCAGTTGAAGCTAAGAGATAATAAACAAACTTCTTATCAATGTTTGCATCTTTTATTTGATTTTCTATAAACTCTTTTAATTTCTCATTTTCTATTTTTATTGAATTGTTTCCATTTAAATAACTATCTTCAAACACAACAGACATATAAAATGCTCCATTGGCTTTATTTGCTATAACTCCATCCAAATCCTTTAATTTTTTGTAGGCAGTGTTAGACCTCTTTTCAAAAAACTTATTCCTCTCATTTAAGTATTTTTTATAATTTCTATGCCCCATAATTCTTGGAATAGCCATTTGAGGTAAAGTTGTAGAACAAACCTCTATTAATTTAGCTTTATAAATACTGTCAACATATCTTTTAAATTCTTCGTCTTTATCGGCATTATAAACTTCAATCCATCCACATCTTGCCCCTGGCCACGGTATTTCCTTAGATATGCCCTTTAAAGACAAGCCACAAACATCATCTATAACCTCACACAATAAGTGCTGTTTCTTCCCATTATAAACTAAATTACAGTATATTTCATCACAAATGATAAATAAATCATACTCATTTGCTAAATCAACAATCTCATTTAATATCTTTTTTGGATAAACTGCTCCTGTTGGGTTGTCAGGATTTATAACTAAAATCCCACTAACCGCTGGGTTGTATTTAATCCTCTTCTCCAAATCATCAATATCCGGATACCAATAATTATATGGATTTAAAAAGTATGTTAGAGGAGGGGAACCAGCATGTGATGCCTCAGCAGAGGAGTGTGTTGAGTATGATGGAGAGGGATTTATAACTCTAACTTGTCTCTTCAATAAACCATAAATCTTTGCTATCGCATCTCCCAATCCATTAAAAAATATAATATCCTCAGCAGTTATTTGAACTCCTCCTTTTTTGTTTGTTTGCTCAGCTAAAAATTCTCTCGTCTCTAATAAACCTTTTGTAGGGCAGTAAGCATAAGATTTATCGTTTTTAACAATCTCTGCTATAATATCTTTAATCCAGTCAGGGATTTTTTCTCCCTTAGCTACGGGGTCTCCAATGTTTTCCCATGTTATATTTACTCCAAACTCTTCTATTTTTTT
>JAMOTQ010000153.1 GCA_027068365.1 Methanocaldococcus sp. | reverse complement strand
ACAACATAGTTGTTGAGCTAAATAGAACAAATTCAACTGTAACTGTAAAAAGTATCTTTGCCAATGGAAAAACTGCATTAACAGAGCTTAAAATAAATGAAAGTAATTATTTAATGCAGAATAATAAGACAATGGTTATAAAAATTATAAAAACCCAAAACAATGCAACAATAACAAGGATAAATAATACCTTTATAATTGAAGGAAATTCGTTAAAAGAGCTGGATAAGGCAGAAACGAGGTTTGTTATTGCCATGTTAAAAGGAAATATGGATTAATTCAATATAAAATTCTTTTTTTGGTGTCATTTATGTTGATTGTTGATGTAAATCATGGAGCTTTAACATTAGCTGAGGAATATCTAAATCTTGGCTATGAAGTTGATGTGTGGGATATTTATCAAAAAATAAAAAAATCAGAAGATTTCAAAGTTAAATATCAAAGATTAAAAGAAAAATTCGGGAATAAATTAAATTTATTTTTTGAACAGCCAAATTTTGAAAAATACAATAAGATTATAGCCCCAATACACTGCCCAGTAGATGTTGATTTTATCCCCTTTACTGATGCAGTATCTGAAATATTAAAGGAGAAATTTGGAGATATTTATAAAAAGATAATAAACATTACAGGAGTTAAGGGAAAGACGACAACAACCTCTTTGATAAACCATATTTTAAAAGGCAAATATTCAACTTACTTACACAATTCAAATTTTGGCTCAATAGCTCCACCAACTATTTTAAAGGTATTAAATAACTTAGATGTTGATAAATATGACTTTTTTATATTTGAAACATCATTGGGGTTAATTAAATGCAGATATGGGGCTATAACAAATGTATTGGAAAATTATAAAATAGCTGGTGGGAGGAGAGACGCATTAACAGCAAAATTTGCCTCTTTAAAAAATGTTGAACATGCTTTTGTAAATAAGAGAAATATTGAGAGATATGCCATAACTATAAATCATAAATACCTAAATGTTGTTGAGGTTGATAGAGCAGAGATTTTAAATAAATATCCTTTAAAATTTAAATACCTTGATGAGATATTTGAATTTAATAAAAATGTTTTTGGATTGCACTTTATAGAGAATTCTTTATTTGCAATAGAGATTTGTAAAAATTTGGTTGATATTGGTGAAATAAGGGAAAGATTAAAAACCTTTACTATAAAAAATAGGATGGAAATTAAAGAGGTTGATAAAAAAATTTTAGTTAAAAATATAAATCCTGGTTTAGATGTTAAAGCAATATATTACGCTATAAAAGATTTCTTAGAGGTTTTTGATGGAGATGTTTACATAGGAGGGGACTTTGGAGTTGTTTGTGAAGAGATTGATGTTAAGAAGCTTGCAGATATTTTAAAAAAGTTCAATTGTAAATATATATTTGTTGGAGAGATTGGTAAAGAATTGTTAAATTATTTAAATGGGAGTTATATTAAAAGATTTGACAAAAATAAAATAAATAAAAACTCTTTAATTATTCTTAGGGAAAGATTATTTTAACTAAATTGCAAAAAAATTAAGAGAAAATTAAAAAATCTAATGTATATATTAAGATTTCAAATATATAACGTTTTTATATTTATTATACCTCATTAGACAAAATACTCAAAAAGATAATAACGCCATTGGTGATAGAATGGACAGCTACATACAAAACTTATTTGCTGAGAGAATTGGAGGGAAGAAGTTTGGAAAAGAAGATGTAATTTACAAGTTTGAAAAAATAAAGAGGGCTAAACAAGAGGCAATGAAAAGACATCCAGATATAGAACTAATAGATATGGGAGTTGGAGAACCAGATGAGATGGCAGACCCCGGAGCTATAAAAGTTTTATGTGAAGAGGCAAAAAAATGGGAAAATAGGGGCTATGCTGATAATGGAATTCAGGAGTTGAAGGATGCTGTCCCTCCTTACATGGAGAGAGTTTATGGTGTTAAGGATATAGACCCGGTTAATGAGGTCATACACTCAATGGGTTCAAAGCCAGCTTTGGCATATATAACAAGTGCTTTCATTAACCCAGGGGATGTTTGCCTAATGACAGTCCCTGGATATCCAGTTACAGCAACACACACAAAATGGTATGGTGGAGAAGTTTATAATCTACCCTTATTAGAGGAAAATAACTTCTTACCTGATTTAGAAAGCATTCCAGAAGATATTAAGAAGAGGGCAAAAATACTCTACCTTAACTATCCAAACAATCCAACAGGAGCACAGGCAACTAAAAAGTTTTACAAAGAGGTTGTAGATTTTGCATTTGAGAACGAGATTATTGTTGTTCAAGATGCCGCTTATGGAGCATTAGTTTATGATGGAAAACCATTATCATTTTTATCAGTTAAAGACGCAAAAGAGGTTGGAGTTGAAATCCACAGCTTTTCAAAAGCATTTAACATGACTGGATGGAGATTAGCATTCTTAGTTGGAAATGAGCTTATAATTAAAGCATTTGCAACAGTTAAAGATAACTTTGACAGTGGGCAGTTTATCCCAATTCAAAAGGCAGGAATTTACTGCTTACAACATCCAGAAATAACTGAAAGGGTTAGGCAGAAATATGAGAGGAGATTAAGAAAGATGGTTAAGATATTGAATGAAGTTGGATTTAAAGCAAGAATGCCGGGAGGGACTTTTTACTTGTATGTTAAGTCACCAATAAAAGCTAATGGCGTTGAATTTAAAACTGCTGAGGACTTTTCTCAGTATTTAATTAAAGAAAAACTAATATCAACAGTCCCATGGGACGATGCTGGGCATTATTTAAGATTAGCAGCTTGCTTTGTTGCTAAGGATGAAAATGGTAATCCAACAACAGAAGAGAAGTATGAAGATATGGTCTTAGAGGAGTTTAAGAGAAGATTGGAAGGAATGGACTTGGAGTTTGAATAATTATTTTTATTTTTCATAGAACTTTCGCAAGCATATTCAAATATAGAAATATAGCATTTATGATAAGGTATTTTTACTATAACATTTTACTATTTTTCGAATAAAAATTGTGTGTGGTGAGAGTATTCTCAAAAAAATCGAATGTGCTCATTTATATTTTGTTTCTTCTATTGTCGGAGTTTAATTCGTGTGTTGAATTAGCTAAAACATTGAGGGTTTTCGGAATAAACATATCTCACGATACCATAAATCGGTTTCTTTGGATTGGGGGTTTAATCCACAAGAAAACCTATTCAATTTCGTTCGGGATTTTATAACTCTGGAATATAACATTTTCGTTATAGATGACTTTGTTATTGATAAGTTTTATTCGAAATCAAC
>JAMOTQ010000152.1 GCA_027068365.1 Methanocaldococcus sp. | reverse complement strand
ATTGTAATTCCATCTGCAACTGGGTCTGAAAATGGTATTCCAATTTCAACTATATCGGCATGTTTGCAGATAACTTCTAATGCCTTCTCTGAAATTTCTAAGTTTGGGTCTCCTCCCACATAGAATGTTACAAATGCTTTCTCTCCTTTATTTTTTAACTCTTCAAATTTCTCTGATATTTTCATAATCTCCCTCTAAATATTATATAAGTTATGATGTAAATTAAATCTCCCTTCCTAAAACCTTAGCAACCGTCTGAACATCCTTGTCTCCTCTTCCAGACAAATTAATAACCATCATATCATCTTTATCTAACTTATCTGCCAATTTAATAGCATAAGCTAAGGCATGGGAGCTTTCTAATGCTGGTAAAATACCTTCTAACCTACATAGCAATTGAAATGCCTCCACTGCCTCATCATCAGTTACATAAACTGCTTTAATCCTTCCTTCATCCTTTAAAAATGAAAGCTCAGGACCTACTCCTGGATAGTCCAAACCTGCTGAGATACTGTAACTTTCTTCTATCTGTCCAAACTCATCCTCTTTAACGTAAATCTTAGCTCCATGCAAAACCCCAACCTCACCGGCACATAACGAAGCTCCATGCATTCCTGTTTCAATTCCTTTTCCTCCTGCCTCAACAGCGTAAAGTTCAACATCATCATCTAAGAACTCATAAAATGCCCCTATTGCATTGCTTCCTCCTCCAACGCATGCAACGATAACATCTGGCAACCTTCCTTCTTTCTCCAATATCTGCTCTTTAATCTCTTTACCAATAACTCTTTGAAATTCTCTAACCATCATTGGATATGGATGAGGACCGAGAGCAGAGCCAAGCAAATAGTAGGTAGTTCTAACGTTTGTTGTCCAGTCCCTCAACGCCTCATTTACTGCATCTTTTAATGTCTGTGAGCCACCAAATACCGGAATAACTTTAGCTCCCATTAACTCCATTCTAAAAACATTTAGTTTCTGCCTTTCAACGTCCTTAGCTCCCATGTATATAACACATTCTAATCCAAGCTTAGCACAAGCTGCTGCTGTTGCAACTCCATGCTGTCCAGCTCCCGTTTCTGCTATAACTCTCTTCTTACCCATCTTTTTAGCTAATAATGCCTGTCCTAAGGCATTGTTTATTTTATGAGCTCCTAAGTGTGCTAAATCCTCTCTCTTTAAATAAACTTTGCATCCAAGCTCTTTACTCAATCTCTCAGCATAGTATAGAGGGGTAGGTCTTCCAACATAATCTCTTAATAAAGCATAATATTCCTCTCTAAAATTCCCTTCATTGTTTATCCAAAATCTCTTAAATGCCTCTTCCAATTCAGCTATAGCTGGCATTAATGTTTCTGGAACAAACTTTCCTCCATAAATGCCAAACTTCCCATTTTCATCTGGATACATGTCTTTGTATTTCTTCAAGATGAACACCTCTTTTATAAGAATAATTTTTGGATGATTTTTTGAAGCAAATGATATAAATTCTTTACAGTTTTTATATGTTTATTGATTGGTTGAGGTAGTTATTACAAAAAACCTAATTTAAAGATTTTAAAAACATCAACACTCTGTTTTTGTTTGATAAAAAAAGAATTTATGAAACTAAGCTCTTCTTATAGTTTTTAGCATGTCATTGCTACAGTTCCCTCTGCTAAGTTCATCTCATTTAAGCCCTTAACGATAATCGACTTCTCTACTTTTTTATTTCTTCTCAATACAACAATTTTCATATTTATTTTTACGATATCTTTTGTAATTTCTATTACGATTTTAAAGCTTATAATATTTTTTAGCTCATATTTTGGTATTTTGAATTTTTTTGAAGCATCCAATATCTCAATACCCATAATGTCTCCATCTTCACTAATAATATCTATTATAATATCTCCCAAGTCTAATGAACCTTTGTATCTCTTTCCCTTTGTGTAAATGTATAAGCTGTCATTTCTCATATCATAATCTAAATTTGTTGCTTTATACTCTTTCATCTTTCCTCTACCTTTTCTTTTTCTCTTGTGGATATAGGGTTACCAAGTTTATTATGATTGGATTGGTGTTCCAAACACTAATAACAATGATTATATCGTATTTTTCATCGAGTTCATAATATAATCTGAATTTAGTTTCACTCTGCTTTAATATTCCTATTGGAGTTTTATTGGTTAGTATGTTGATTATTTCAGATAAATCTGGAAGTTTATATTTTCTATTTTCATACCTCTCAATAAAATGGTTTGATATTGTTATATTATCCTCCTTAGCTTTAAAAAGTAATTTTAAAACCTCATTAATCTCCATGCATACCATGACATCCTTAAATAAAGTAACTATACCTATAGGTTGTTATCAAATATTTCTTTATTTTCTATCATTAATGTTATTATTAAGATTCAATTAAAATTTGTTGAGTAAAATCTTATTTGTTTGTTAATTTTGAATTAATTGTATTAAATTATAAAGTCAAATTCCTCTTTTACTCCATATTTGTTCATTTCTACATAGGCAGGATTTTAGAATAACTATTATTAAAATAACTATTATTAAAACACTGTCTTCATTCTCATCTATCAATTTTTTAATCTCACTTTTAACCTCGTTAATATGTTTTTGGGACAGTTCTCCAATAAAAACACTATACTGTCTTCTAAGCATGTATTTTTTTAAGAGTTTTCTAATGGCATGCCTTCTTTTTTTCATCTTTAATATCATAGGCAATAATAACTGTCTTCAAATTTTCAGCCCCTCTTTTAGAATTAGAGGAGTATAATCTTTATTATCCAACAAAGCATTTATTATATAAAATAAATCTTCCTACAAATAATGGTTTAAAGATTTCACTGATATCAAAAATTAATGAATCCCTATACCTCATAATCTCATGTAGATAGGATATTTTTGGATTTAAGCCAGTTTCGTAAATTTTTGATAAGATAGTGCTATATAACACACTATTTCCAAAGCTGATTAATGCATTAACTTCATCCTTTGGTGGGTTGTATTCTCTTCTCTCAAAAGAGAAATATTTTAATTGACTTCTTAAACTTGAATAAAAAATTTTCCATAAATTACTCTCCTTTCCTAAAAGTTCTGAGTAGTTATTTGCTTCAAAATCTATATTTTTAATCTTTTCTAATGAATCTTTATCATTTTTTAAAACAATCATCATAGATTTTTTAGCTCCCTCTAAAAAACCTTTTGCTATTGACAATCTTCTATTTTTATCATAATATGCCTCAAACTGTTTTATTAAGATAATTCCATCACTTTTATAGTGTGGAGTCATTAAATAACCTTTAAACTTCCCATTCCTATTGTAAAAATACACTGGGATATGCTTTGCAGTCAAAAGAGATATAGCACCAGAGGATAAGGTTACATTTCCAAAAATATGAATCATATCAACCTGATTTATTGGAATCTCTTTCTCAACCTCATTATTTTTAAAAAATAGAGAACCGCACTTCCTTTTTAAAATACCATATTTTTGAGTAATGTATAAAGAACGCATTATATCTCTCCTATATTCCTCATCTCCTATAAACAATGTTCTTACTTAAACAAAATATTGTCATAAAATTTTAATTCAATTCCACATTTTTTGAATATTTCTTTAAGTTTTGAATAGTATTTTTTACTTCCTATAAAGTATATGTTGGGAATGTCTTTAATCTTAAATTTTACTTCATGACATTCAAAATATTCATTTTCTATTTAGTATATTAGAAAATTTTCTGAAATTGCGTAATCACCATCTCTAACAAAATGCAAATTATAATTTTTAATTGGATGGTCAGAATCAATAAAACCATATCTTGAACTAAATACAATCCATAAACACTTCTTTGATTGTTCAGAATCCATCCATTTTTTAAAAGTTTTACCAATATATGCTTCTTTTGCTGGAACAAATTTTCTATTTTCTCTCAAATCCCAAATTTTTAACTTTGTGCAAGAGATAATAATAACTTACTTGAATTTACTTTTTTTAAAGTATTTGGTGTCTTTCCAAGATATTCTTTAAGAAGTTCTTTAATTTCTAATTCTTCTTCTATTATTTCGATTTTATCATTTTCATCACCACTTCTACACATTTCTCCTAAATTATCATTTTCTGAATCCAAACAAGTTCCAATTTTATTATCTAACATTGTAACCTTCGTCCATGCCATCATTTTATATTGTGGCTTTGGAAATAATGCAAATGCTTTCATGTAGTATTCTTTAGCATTTTTATAATTTCCAATCTTTTCATACTCCTCTCCCAATGCATAAGCAACCATACCATCCATAGTAACATCAAACAACTTTCTCAAACACTCAATTGGATTATTTGAAGCCCTACACTCTCTTATTTTATCTTATTTTATTATTTATAACATACCAACTCATCCTACCAAACATTACTACCACACTTACTCACTATCAAAACCTCAATACAATACTGTTCTTCTTAAACTTTCATCATACCGGAACAAGTGCTAAACAGAAAGTTCAGATTCGTTTCCATACAATACTGTTCTTCTTAAACTTTTTTACAGAGTAAGACATGAATTCAAAGATGAAAAATTGTTTCCATACAATACTGTTCTTCTTAAACATTAATGTGGAAATTCCCAAAATGTATACCTAACAAAAAGTTTCCATACAATACTGTTCTTCTTAAACGATGATATTGGTTATATCATAGAGTGTAACGACGGTAACGTAATACTATAGTTTCCATACAATACTGTTCTTCTTAAACGCGTTTTAAACAATCTTTTTTATAACAACGATTTTGCTACCTAAACAATGTTTCCATACAATACTGTTCTTCTTAAACTTATTGAGAGAATACGAAGAATATAAAGAAAAAAAGGAAGGTTTCCATACAATACTGTTCTTCTTAAACACTTGAAAAAAGCAGAACACTCATTATTGAATTACAACGTTTCCATACAATACTGTTCTTCTTAAACCCTCTACATTCAAATATATTATAACTCATATTTATACATTCCTATTTAATATTACTAATAACTTATATTAAACTTAAATAAAAACCTTTTGTTTTATCTATGAACCAACAAAACTTATCTAATAAAAATATAAACCAAAAACAACCTTTATATTTTAAAAATCTCATCTTTTTATTCAAATTTCAACTTTGAGTAATACTTTTTTAGTAATAATGATTATTTCAACTAAACAGAGAACTTTTATCCAATAAAATTTAAAATACTCCATTAGAAATCTTTAAAATCAAAATCTAACAATGTAATAGAACTTTAAAACAAAAAATAATTTTTATTTATCTTTAAAAACTATAAAATCAAAAATATAAAACAATATTTTTTAATTATCTCAAATTATAAAAAACTATTCAAGCTTTATTAAATTTTAAAAACTATTTTTATACATCTAATTATATAACTCTATAAAACTATCTCAATCATAAAATCTCGCATAAAATCCATTCAAATCAAAAACAAAAACTAAATAAACCTTTTTATCAAAAAATAAAAAATTTCCTTATGTATTTTATAAATCCAAATATTCAAACCTATTTTATAGGATTCAAAAATCCAAAACCCAAACTATTCTTCTCTCCCAAGCCACAATCCATAATAAACTTATAAAACTTTCTTTCCTCTTTTCTAATCTTTATCTTCTCCAACAACTTCCAAGTAGTGCCAATAATTAAAAACTCCCTCCCCTTCTTAGCAATCCTAACATAAACATCTACTCTCCCATTCCTAACTCTCGGAGCAACCCTATCAAAAATAAACCCATTTAAAACTGGCTCTTCTCCATAAAATGCTTTATATTTTTTAATAGCATTATCTTGTAATCTCTGAATAAAAAACATTAAATCAAAATCATCATCGTAAAATTTTATAAACTTCCCTCTATCCTTATCTTTGTATAAAACAATCGGAGAACCAGTTATAAACTTATTTTTAACCTTTAAATCAAACTTTTTAACCTCAGAAACCTCAAATTTAAAATTATTCAAACTTATATCTCCTAAATTATCTAACTTCTCATATAACACGTTAATAAACTCTTCTCTTGGTGAGGATATTAGTAAATATTTGTCCTCCCCTTCAACAAAATCATTTGGAGGAAACATATCAGAAAAACACCAAAACTTAAACCTCGGTTGGTTATGCATTTCCCCAAACTCAGTATCTTTTAAAAGATTATAAATAAAACCTTGTATAGTGTGCTTATTAATTTTATTATAAGAAAAATCATGCTTTGGAGTTAAAGAAAGCTTTAATCTCATAACTTCCCCTCTAATTATTCAGTATTAATTTTTTTAATGTAATGAAATGATTCCAACTAAAATATAGCCCAATAAGATGTAGAGGAATGATTTTTCTTTTTTATGTTCATAGATGTGAGGGACAAGCATAAGAAATGCCCCTAAAAACACTCCTCCAGAGAATGCCAATAGTACTTTTGGAGAGATATTTTTTAACGTTATTAATCCAATAATTGTTCCTAAAACAGTCCCAAATGATACAAAAATCCCTGGATATAGAGGATTTTTATAAACTCCTTTCAAAGGAGATATTAAAACAAATCCTGCGGGTAGTTTATGCATCAATATAGCAAGGTATAGGGGAAAACCAATATTACTAATATAAGAGACAGCTATAATAAGCCCATCTATAAATGTGTGAATAAAAAAGGATATTGGATATATAATTTTAATTTTAAGATTTTCTTCCAATCCATTACACTCTACACAATATTTCTTTGATAATGGGCAGTATGCTAAGTATTTTTCAATAAGATAAACAATGACCATTCCCAAAATTACGGGTATTGCAAATCCTTTAAAGAAAGATTTTGGTATTAATATTAAAGTTGCCACTCCAAATATAAACCCAAAGGAAATTGCTTCAAATTCATATTTATATTTTAAAGATACTGAATAATAAGCTAAAATTTCACCAATACACATTATAACAAAGCTTAGAATTGCGACAAATATTGGAATTTCATCCATAACATTCACCAAATTAATATCCTCTTATTTTAATTTTTATTTTTATTCCTATTTTCCACATTATTTAAGTTTAGCAATTTATTGTTATTAGAGTTTCTAATGTCAAATATTAATTAAATGAATAGTTATTATTTTTTAATATTAAATTCTAAAAGTATTATATATCGAATGAATATTCTAAACTAAGTGGTAAGATATTTATTGGATAAGCTTGAATAATACAAATATACATATTAAGTAATAAAAAGGGTGATAATGTGGTAGTAAAGATAGGAGTTATAAAGTGCGGTAATATTGGAATGTCTCCAGTAGTTGATTTGGCATTAGATGAGAGGGCAGATAGAAAGGATATAGCAGTTAGAGTTTTGGGTAGTGGGGCAAAGATGGACCCAGAATCAGTTGAAGAAGTTACGAAAAAGATGGTTGAAGAAGTTAAACCTGACTTCATCATATATATTGGACCAAACCCAGCCGCTCCTGGACCAAAAAAAGCAAGAGAAATATTGAGCCAAAGTGGCATCCCAGCTGTAATCATTGGTGACGCTCCAGGTTTAAGAGTTAAGGATGAGATGGAACAGCAGGGTTTAGGATACATAATTATAAAATGCGACCCAATGATTGGTGCAAGAAGAGAGTTTTTAGACCCTGTTGAGATGGCATTATTTAACTCAGATGTTTTAAGGGTCTTGGCAGGAACTGGGGCTTTAAGAGTTGTTCAAGAAGCAATTGACAAAATGATTGACGCAGTTAAAGAAGGCAAAGAGATAGAATTACCAAGAATTGTAATTAACGAGCAGAAGGCAGTTGAGGCAATGGAATTCACCAATCCTTATGCGAAGGCAAAGGCAATGGCCGCCTTTACAATTGCTGAAAAGGTTGCAGATGTTGATGTTAAGGGTTGTTTCATGACAAAAGAGGCAGAGAAATACATCCCAATCGTTGCTTCAGCTCATGAGATGATTAGATACGCCGCTAAGTTGGTAGATGAAGCAAGAGAGTTGGAGAAAGCAATGGATGCTGTTAGTAGAAAACCACACCATCCAGAAGGTAAGATATTAAGTAAAAAAGCATTAATGGAGAAACCACAATAAACTAATTCCATTTAATTTTCTATTTTAATTCTTTCCTTTTATTATTTTGCAAATCTCTTTTAGTAATTGCAGTTTATTTCCTTTGTAATCAACCTCTACACACCCACATATTTCCCAGTGTTGTCTTGGATACCTCTTTTCTTTATAAACCTTTGGTTCTAATCCAAGTTTTTTTAATGCCTTTTCAATATCTTTTAAAGATGGTTTTTCTATAGCTAAATTTTCTGGAACTTTCCTCCCTTCTCTCCTACTTTTCCTTTTATCTATATATGCTGGCCATATAATCATAAAAACACCCCACAAAATCTTGTTAAATCCATCCTGACCTTTTAAATATATAAATGAATATCATAATTATCACAATCATCAGAGCCATTATAAGCCAAAAACCTTGGGGATTATCTGCTAAGGGCAGATAAGTGAAGTTCATCCCGTATATTCCAGTAATCCACATGGGAACAGCGAAAATTGTTGTAACCATAGTCAAAATTTTCATAATTTGGTTCATCTTTATATTTTCTAATGAGAGGGTTATATCCATCATTGATGTCAAAACCTCTCTATATGTTGCTGACATGTCAATTAATTGGAGGGTGTCATAATACAAATCTTCAAAGTTCTCCCTGTCTTCTTTTGTGGTTATTGGTAAATATTTCCTCTTCAACAAAACTAAAACATCTCTATTGGCTATCAAAGATTTGTGAAAATAAACTAAGGTCTTTCTTAGTCCTAAAATTTTTTCCATGACATCTCTATCATATCCAGCTAATAATTTGTCTTCCAACTCCTCTAACTCATCTTCTAAGTTCATCAAAATTCTTGAATAACTTCTTGTAATCTCATTTAATATGTGATACAACAAAAATCCAATACCTCTTTCAAATACAATTTTAGGTTTTTTTGTTGATATTAGTTTATGTAATCTTCCGATTGCTTTTATTTTATCTGAGTGGATTGTTAGTAAGATATTGTTTTTAATATAGATACCAAGTGATGTGGTTGTAATATCCTCCTCAAATAATGGAGCTTTATAAATAATCAGATAAAAGTCCTCATCTTCCTCTACCCTTGGAATTTCCTGTTCATCCAAACCAATTTGTAAATCAGAGATAGAAATACCAGTTTTCTTAGAAAGTTTATATAATTCATCATGTTTTGGGTTATAACAATCAATCCAAATAAGTTTATAATCTTCAAAATTAAGTTCATCAAGTTTTGGCTCGACAATACTTCCATCTTTTGTTATAGCAACTACTGTAATCATATTAGCCCTTTGTAATACTATTTTTTAGTTTTTTAAATTTTTCCTCATGCGGAGTTTTTGTAAATAATATTACTGAAAGGATGATAATTATAGAGATGTAAATTATAACACACAAGACCAACATTATAAAACTAATCTCTTTTAGCAAATACTTCCCTCCTGATATAATCAACTCTCTTGATATAAATATACATATTAGATAGAAAAAATATCTTTTAAATATATCTAAGAGTTCTTTCTCTGAGTTCAATGTGGTATCTACAAACTTTCCAACCATTAAAACGAGAAGTGAGAGGGTTAATGGGTTCACAAAATGTAACAAAAACCTTCCTATAAACTCTGTAAGGGTTGAAGATGCATTAATGGAACTTAATGAATATACTAATCCTATAACCAATATAAAGATAGATATGGATGCTGAAATAGGAAAAACCCTACCCACACTAAACTCTTCCTTCTTTTTAATTTTCTCCATCAATAATTTCCTAACACCAACACCCTCTGATAATATATACAAACCAATAATTCCCACAACAATTCTCCAACCTATATCTGCAAATATTGCATACAATATTAAAGAAAAACCAGTGAATGTTAAAATTAAAGGTATATATTCCTCCATTGTCTTTTTTATAAATTCCTGAATTAAATAATAAGTGGATTCTAACGTCTCACTCTGCTTAACAACAACCCTCTTTTTCCAAACAAAAACATTTTTTGATTCTAAGTATTTTAAAATCATCTCATCTTCTTTTCCATCTGAAACCAAATAAATAAAATCTGGATTATATAAGTATAATAAAAAATCAATTTGTTCTTTTAATTTTAAAGCACATTTCTCTGATTCAATATCAACATCTCCAGAAATTGTAGCTATTTCAACATCTTTTCCACTTGCCTTTAATTCATCATAAATCTTAACTCCCCCAAGAATTGCATTAACATCACTATCTCCCGGGTCTGCTAAACCCAATTTTATCAATGCCTTTATATTATCCTCTCTACCTAAAATAGGAGTATTTAAACCAGCTTTTCTCCCAATATCGTCATCAATATCAACAACAAGAACAAGATAATTTTTTACCTTTTCTCCATGCATTTTTATTCCCTCTCATAGCCAAATAAAGGTAAACAATAGAAATTTGGTTAAAAAAATAAAACAAACAATTTAACAATATTCCATAATATTATATATAAATTTAGTCATCTTTAAAAATTTAATAAAAAATCCACCCCCAGAGGGCAATAACCGCTAAGGATAGAGTTGTTGTTATAAATATGGATGAAGCTATCATTTTAACATCTAACTCATACAAAGTTCCTAAAACGAGCGTCATCATTGCTGAGGGCATGGAACTCTCAACTAATAAAACATTCTTCTCCAAACCTTTTATATTAATTAGCTCAGAAAGTGTAAAGGCAGTTATTGGAGATATGATAAATCTAAATATTGAAGCTATAATTCCCCAAAAGATTCCAAACTTTAAAGCTTTCGGTGAGAGAGATAAGCCCAAAGACATCATAATTAATGGAACTGTTGCTGAGGATAAATAATTTAATGATTTTAGTAAAAAATCTGGGAGATAATTTAACTTAAATCCAAAAAACACTAAAATTATTGACATAATTCCAGTTATTAGTGGAGGGAATTTAGCCATCTCTTTTAAAACACTTTTATCTCTGCCTTTTCCAAATCTTATTCCAACATAAGTTCCTAATAGCATAGTGGCAAAAACTCCCCCTAAATCACAAAATATTGCTCTTGCTAATCCTTCCTCTCCAAACATTCCTAAACATACTGGATAACCCAAAAATCCAGTATTTCCAAGCATTGAAACCAAAATCAAAGCTCCAAGTTTTTCATTATCTAATTTAAAGATAAACTTTCCAAGTAAATAAGCCAATATCCCAACAAACAAACAGCATAAAAAAATAACCAATGGTAGTTTTAAAAACTCTAAGATATAAGACGAGGA
This sequence comes from Methanocaldococcus sp., assembly GCA_027068365.1. GTDB lineage: Archaea > AGJL01 > Methanococci > Methanococcales > Methanocaldococcaceae > Methanocaldococcus. The sequence continues at coordinate 5,410 of JAMOTQ010000152.1, read as the reverse complement.
GACGTTTTTTAGTATAGTTAAAAATATCGTTGAAGGCATTGCCATATAAATAACAATATTATTTAAAACCTTTGCATGCTCTTCCTTTAAAATCTCAAAGATTTTTAAAAGATAACCGGCTAAAACTAAAATTAAAACAATTAGAACAACATCCATAATATCACTTTATTACTCTCCCCTCTTCATCTATCTCTCCCTTTCTTATCCTTGTTGTTGATATCGGCTTTCCATCCTCAGCCAATACGGGTTTAAATACAACAATTTTTAACGGCTTTAATCCTTTAAGTTTCCTAATCTCGTTTATTTTTTCAGCATTTTTTAGTGTTTCTTCTGTGACAACTATTATATCATAATCCTCAGTTGTAGCATCACCGTAGGCATCATTTATAATTTTAATCTCATAATCAGCTTTAATGCTATCTAAAAATTTTTTTAAATTTTCTATTCTTGTTTTTAAACCATTTATTTTATGTGTTTTATATTTTTTGGCAAACTCATCGCTTGTTATTCCAACAGCTAATTTTCCAAGAGAAGATGCAAATTTTAACAACTCTCTATGTCCTTTATGCAGAATATCAAATGTCCCTCCTACTACTACCTTTTTTTTCACACATATCTACCTTTTTGTAAATTTGTAGAGTTCATTTGAAAGCTTAACTATATCCCCTACTGAAAGTTTAAAAACCTTCTCATTTATTAGGTTTTTTATCTCTGAGTTTGTATCTGAAAAATCTTCTAATATCTTCTTCATCTCATCCTTATCATAATTTAATTCCTTAGATGAATCAATCAACGCCTTTCTAACTGATTTATTTCTGTGTTGGAAGATAGCCCTCAAAAAATCATCAAAGAAATCCTCATTCTCTATATAATATTTGTTTTTATTGGGTTTTATTTTTATAAGAGCAGAATAAACCTTTGGTTTTGGATAAAAGGCAGTTGGTGGAATTTTAGATATAAAATCAACATCTGCCCGTGATTGAACAGATACAGACAACCTCCCATAATCCTTTGTTCCTTCCTTTGCTACCATTCTCTTGGCAAACTCATATTGATACATCAAAACAGCCAAATCAAATCCCCTTTTTATTAATTTAAAAGTTATTGGTGATGATATTTGATAGGGAAGATTGGCAACAACTTTGTTAAAATCTAATTTATCTAAATCAACTTTTAATGCATCATCCCAAATGATTTCAATGTTGTCATACATCTCTTTTAATCTGTTAGCATAGGGCTCTAAACTTTTATCAATCTCAATAACATAGACCTTTTTAGCATTTTTAGCCAATTCTTCTGTTAAAATTCCTTTTCCTAAGCCAATCTCTAAGACAACATCATCCTTTGTTAAATTTGCAGATTCCACTGCCTTATTAACAAAATTCTTATCTATTAAAAAGCACTGCCCCAATCTCTTTTTATGTTTGAACATTGTTTCACTTTATTATTTATTCTAAATACATCAACAGTTTCTTCCCTTTTTCACTAATGGTTATATACCTATATCTCCCTCTTTTTATTGGTTCATTTATTAAACCCCATTCTAATAATTTCTTAACAACATTTTGATTAATCCAAACAAAATCACTTTGCTTTGTCGTTTTCTCCTTGTCTTTTCCACCATGTCTCCATTTAATTAATTTTTTTATTTCTTCCTTTTCTTTTTCGTCATTAATGTTATTCAATATTTCCTCTTTTGTTAATTGAATAAGTTCTTTTATTGACAAGCCCTTATCTCCAGCTCTTTTAATGTATTTTAAAAAGATTATTAACTCTTCCCTTGGTAGTTTTATATCGAACGGGTATATAAATTCAACTCCTTTAACTCCAAAAGTTCTTGGCATAGTTTCTCCTTTATATCCATATTTTTCTTTATACTCTTCTCTTTTTTTCTCTTTTTCTTCTTTAGTTAGATTTTCAAAATATACTTCTGGAATAACATAATATGGGATTATTCTAATATCATTTATTGCTATAGAACACAAAGTTCCTGCAATTCCACCAAGAACTGAACCAGAAGAAACATTAAAGTAAATTTTTTCAGTATAATTTTCTTTTTCCTCTTTTATAATCTCTTTAATCATTTTAACAATATTCTCTAAATTTAATGGCTCTTTTCTTTTTACGCATAATTCAATGTTATTATTTTTTAACTCTTTTTCAATAATTTTTAAGTACTCCTTTGCAACTTCCGATTCTTTCTCTTCTTCTCTTGTAATTAGATAAACTTTTTCCGCTTTTCCAATTATTGGAACTTTTGTTATTCTTTCAACTTCATAACCTAAAACACTAATATGGACTCCTCCTTTTATTCTCTTTAAATTTTCTCTTATTTCTTCGTTATCATCTCTCACAGTTCTTATCATGCTTCCACTCTTATTGTTTATTATATTAAGCATATAAAGCTTAATAAAATGTTTAGGTTTTATATATAAATTTTGTTAACATAATTTATTGCCTATTGTGACACAAAGAATAATACTTAAAACTAAAAATTGAGGTGAAACTATGGTAAAAATTAAAGAACCTCTTAAATATAAATGTAAAAAGCCAAATTTTGGATTGATTACTGAAGATGGAAGTTTAATAACCTATGCTAAGATTGAATGTATGTTAGAAAAACCTACTGGTCTTACATTAAGTAATAAACATAAAGTAATTGGAAATTGCATCCCAGCTAAGTATGTTAAAGGAATTCCAGAAGAAATCATTAGTAAAAGAGAAATTGAAGAAATTGCTAAGAAATTATATGATGAAAATGAAAAAGAAAGAATGGAGAATGATATTAAAGTTATCTTAGAGGTGCTTAGACCTTCTCCTAAAATAATAAATAAATTATTTAAAAATTTGGATAAGGAGATAAAATATTGGAAATTTGTAAAAATTAGTCCACTAAATAAAGAGGAATTTAATATAATGCTTACATACTTAAATTTGAATGAATTAGTTTCAGAAGAAGTGTATAAGTTATATTTGTTAGTTTTAAAGCATATATTTGTTCCTGAGAAATGGAAAAAAGCCTTTCTTGAAGAAAACATGATTATTAAACCTGAATTTTACTTTATTGATGTAGAATTAGCTACGAAACTAAATGAGATATTTAATGAATCAAAAGAAACAGAAAATAAAATGTAACTCCAACAGCTTATAATTTTGAACATAATGAAATTCTGCATATAAGCATTTCTAATTTCCTTTTTAATCAATAATATTAAGCATGTTAAGCGTATAAAGCTTAGTTAGATATTTAGATTTTATATATAAGTTTGTTATAAACAATTAAATGGCAATATTCTTCCAACAAATACAAAATAGGTGGTAAGTTATGGCTTTCAGAGGGAGAAGAGGAGGAAAATTCTATGTAAAGGCAGAGGGAACTCCATACTTTGAAGGCAGATATAACAACCCACCAACAGAAAAGCAGTTGGGAATAATTAATGCAATAGAAAAAAATACCCCATGTAGGTTTAGGGGAGAATACACAAGTAGGCATGCTTATTATTTTATAAGAAAGTTTGTTAAGTAAGTTAAAAAACTAAAAATTTTTATTTTATTTTTAAATATTATTTTATGGAAAATTGAATGAAAAGGTGATAATGATGGTAGAACAAGAACAATTGGAACAATTGATTCAGAAACTTAATTTAACTGAACAGAAACTAAATCAATTAGGAGGATTAAAAGGATTGACTCCATTAGAAACTTTATTATATTTAAGAATGTTGGATGATCAATTAGAAAATAATACAGAACAGCAAGATAAACAATTAGACAACAATATGTTGCATCCAATGGACATATTAAAAACCCTAATAATTATAAAAGCCGTAAATGGTCAATTAGATGACAACATAGAACAACAAATAGAAAGAGCAGAGAAGATTATACAAAGATTAGAAAAACTATCCTTAAAAATGCATTTGAAAAATCTGTTAATTGAATTTTCTTTGGGAATGTTACTTTTGAAAGCAATGGATTACGACAAATATCATATAGAACAACTAATGGACGATATAGAACAACAAATAGGGGAAATAATAGAAAAAGTAAATAAAATTATACAAAAGATTTAGGAATAATTTTCTTTTTCTATTATTATAGTTTTTTAAATTCGCTCATCCTCATTTACAATTACCTATATAAATGACTATAGAACTTTCGCAAATGCATCTAAATACTTAGATTAAAGATAATCCAACTTCTTTACATAAAGTGATCCAACGGCTATTCGATTTAGTTTTCTTCTAAGTTCATACCAACTAATCTTTTTATCGATTCTGATTCTTTCTAAAATAAAGAAAGCTCTCATGGATAATGAAATATGTCCCAATATTGGAAATCTCCTTCTAACGAAGAAATTCTCGATGTTACAGCACTGTTTAACTCCCCTGTGGAATTCTTCGATTCTCCAAGAAGCGTTTTTGACTTCTTGGAATTCTTCGAAAGTCATAAATAGGTTGTTTGTTATATAATATACTACCTTTCCGTTTTTGGAAAGGCAGAAGAGTTTAACATACCCTACTTTCTTTAAATAAATGATTAATCCAGTTTCAGGAATTTCTTTGAGTTCTTTAATCGAAATCCACTCTCCGTTTTTGGAGAGTTTTATCTTCCTATTTCTCTTAATCCTACAAAAGTAAAATAACCCTAACTTATCGATGAGTTTTAAGTTTTCTTTGCTCGAATACCAACTATCAAAACATATATATCGAATATTAAACCCTCTTTCAACTAAGGATAATATTATCCCCCTACATAAATCATTTTTCGTCTTTCCGTCCTTTGGTCTATCATAAACTCTAAAATCGATTGGAATGATGTTCTTTCCATTCGTAGCAATTACAATCGACAATATGCATTCCATTGACAACTCGTTTATGTAGGTTACTCCAACAATAATAAACGAATTCCGTTGATTTCGAATAAAACTTATCAATAACAAAATCATCTATAACGAAAATGTTATATTCCGGAGTTATAAAATCCCGAACGAAATTGAATAGGTTTTCTTGTGGATTAAACCCTTCAATCCAAAGAAACCGATTTATAGTGTCATGAGATATGTTTATTCCGAAAATCCTCAATGTTTTGGCTAATTCAACACACGAATTAAACTCCGACAATAGAAGAAATAAAATATAAATGAGCATATTCGATTTTTTGAGAATACTCCCACCATACACAATTTTTATTCGAAAAATAGTAAAATGTTATAGTAAAAATACCTTATCGTAAATGCTATATTTCTATATTTGAATATGCTTGCGAAAGTTCTATTAAAATAAAAAATCTATTCTAACAACTTAACAACCTTCTCCTCAATCTCATCAACTGGCTTATTTAATATATTAGCCAATGCCTCTGCAAATATTCTTGCATACTTCATAACATACTTTTTCTTTTTCTCTTC
>JAMOTQ010000151.1 GCA_027068365.1 Methanocaldococcus sp. | reverse complement strand
GTCCTATAATCCCTTCCTAACTCCTCAGATATTTGGTTAATCGATGAATTTTTTAGATTTTTGATTATGTAAAACATTTCACCCAAAGACATTCGCTTTTTAGCGAATATTGTCCCAGTTAAGTCATTAAAGTGCCTCTTACACGAATTGCACTTATACCTTTGAATGTAGGGTTTATATCTCTCCTTACCTTTTAAAATAACATCTTTCGAACCACAATATGGGCAAATATATCCATTATCCCATTTAATCTTCCTTATAATCTCGATACACTCCTCATCCTTCGGTATGAACAACTTATATACTTCGACGCTCATAAGATTATATATTGTAGTAGTCATTTATATAGGTAATTGTAAATGAGGATGAGCGAAGGAGTTTAAATGATGTTGATGAATGGAATAAAAAACCTCATGAATTAAAGGGGAAGTTTGTTATTATTGAAGATTTTTATGACGTTTTTATGGGAATAGTTGATAATGAAAAAGAATATCTAATTAAAAAACCCAAGATTAAAGAGTTTTTAGATATATGTATAAAAAATAATGCTAAAGTGCTTTTATGCTCTACTCCATATAGATGGGAGTGGATTAAAACACATAGTGATGATGAATTTAAGGAGATTTTTTCAAGCCCTACTCCTATAAAAATTACCATTGAAGAGGCTAAATATGAGAAAGTTGAATTTAACCTTAAAGATTTTGGGAAGTATAGATTGCCTATCCTTATTTTTGATGAGGATGGGAGAAAAATTAGGAATATTTTTGAAAAGACTAAGAGAATCTTTGAGAGGATTGTTGCAAACAAGGTTGATGGTGAAGTTACCAATATTTTTGATGATGACACTATCAACATGATTAGAGATGCCTTTATATCTCTTTCTATGGTTTTAGGAATGGCACAATTGAAGGCTGTGGGGGCATTTCTTATCATGATGTATTTGGTACATAGAGAGAACAAAGAGTTTAAAAATAATGTATATTCAAGCATTGGAGCTATCTCTACATTAACTCCATTGGAGTTAGAGAGGGTTGAAAAAGAATCAAAAATCTCACCAAAAACGTTGTTTAATCTAAGGTATCTACTTAAAAATAAGCAAAAATTAGAGGAAATTATAGATTCGGTAACAAAACATGAGAGAAAAATTGAAAATCTTGAAAAGAAAGTTAAAGATATTGAAAAAATTAAAGAAGACATTAAGGAGCTTAGAAAGGAGTATGAATTGATTATAGAATTATTTAAGTTAGAGGGTTATGAACCAGAGGAGTTTAAAAAGGAACACTTAGATAGAGAACTTAAGGCATTAGGTATTGATGCTGAGAGTTATAAATTTAAGAGGACAAAAACCTTAGATGATGTTTTGGAGTTTATTAAAAGTAAGGATAAAGCTATCATTGTGTTAAAAGGTTCTGCTGGTGTTGGAAAATCAACTTTAATGTATCAGATTGCTAAAGAGTTGGAGGGCAGATATTTAACCAGATTCTTAAAATGGACTGAAATAAACAGTAATAAAATTGAATATTTCCTAAGGATTAATTGGGATAAGGATGATGTTGTATTATTTACAAGTTATCAATCTTATGGTGATTATACAATCCGAAAGCGTGGAGAGAAGGATATAAGAATACTCATTGAGAAATTTTTAAAGCATAGCAACTTTAAGTTTTTGGTTATAGAAGTTAGGAGTGAATATTATGACAACTTTAAAGAAATAGTGAAGGAGGCAGATGAACCTCCTAAGGGCATTAAAAAGTTAGTAGAAGAGGGAGAGATAGAAGTAACTGGATTATCTGGAGATAAGAATATATTGGGTATTATTGAGGCAGTAATCAAATCTGAAATTAAAGATGAAGAGTTAAAGATTTCTGAAGATGATATAAGAGATATTATAAAGGTTTCTACAATTGTTGATGAAAATACTAAAAAGATTGTTATTAATCCTCTGATTTTGATTGTTACTACAAAGGTAGTTATTGAGAGAAGAAGAGCTGGAAACAAAGAATCAATAAAAAATTGCAAACCAATAGATATTGTTTGGGAGCATCTTGAAACTACGTTGTTTAATAAGGAGGACTTAGGTAAAAAGTTAATTTGTGCAGTTGATTACATCGCATTAGTTAAAGAAATTGATAGGGATGATTTAGAAAAGATTTGTGAGTTTGATGAGTATGATAGTGATGAGTTAGAGGATAAATTAGTTGAGTGGTATATTAAAGAAGATGAAAAGTTGAGCATAATGCCAGAGTTATTTAACGATGTAATATTTATAAATAGATTTTTAGATGTGGAAAATAAAGATACAAAAAAATTGCTAAGAAGGTTTAAAAGGAGAGTTAAGAAGGTTAAAGAGTTTAATGAAGAATATTTACTTGGAGTTTCTACAAATATAGCTAATGCTTATAGATTTGATGAATACAAAGATAGATGCAAAATATTTGCTGAAGAGCTATTAAAAATCATTGAAACTCCAGAGGTCTATTCTAATGCATTGTTTAATATAGTTGTTGCTGGCATTCCAGTTGAAAATATCAATTACAATAAGTTAGTTAAAGGTTCTGAAACCACGGCAAAGAGGATAGCAGATTATGCATCAAAAATATATAAAGTTGAGGTAGAACCAAAACCAGAATTAGCCATTGGAAATATCATATCAAAACTATGTGTTAATTACTTAGAAAATGGATTAGAGGAGAAGATTGATAAGACAGTAGAGGAGATTACAGAGAAATGCAAAGATAATAAAACATTAAAAAACTTCGATGAAGAGCAGTTCTTAGCAAATACCTACTCGATGATTATTAGAATGATTGCAGATAATTATAATCCGGATGATAAGAAAGAATGGTTAGATGAAATATTCAACTTAGCAGAAAAGGAGAAAGATAACTTTGGAAAAGAGTTTATTTACCATTTTAATACTGCAATCCTTTTCCATATAAATGAATTAGCCAAAATTCATCCTAATTGGTATGAATATCTAATTAGAAGAGGAGTTTTAGATAATGCATTAAAAACAAGAAGATGGGACGTAATAATTCCATTTATTGAAAATGCCATAAGAAATGTTAAAGATGAATTTTACATAGAATATTTGGGTGTATTTTATTATGTAGCAATATATAATAAAATAGTAGAAGATATAGAACTTAAAACTTTAGAATATCAAAAACAGCATGATATAATCTCCTACCACCAAAACATATTCAAAATACTACTTAGAACAAAATTAGGATTATTAAAAGATGATTAAACATTAAATCTCTAAACTCTTACAAATATCTAAGATTTTATCTTTACTCAACTCCTCTATTTTGTAATATTTAAATCCAAATCTATTGGCTATCTCTCTCCCAATCCCAATTTTTATAAATG
>JAMOTQ010000150.1 GCA_027068365.1 Methanocaldococcus sp. | reverse complement strand
GGTCTATAATGAAGCAATGTTGGAGAATAGGGTAGGCTATATTTTAGTTGATGATTTTGATAAAGAGACAGCAATAAAATTTATGGATTTTTTATCTGAGGAGATTCTAAATAAAAAACTATCTGATAATGAAAAGGAGTTAATATATTCTTATGTGGGGGGAAAGCCAGTTGATATAATTTATGTTATTAATGAGTTGAGAAATAAGGAGTTAATGAATATATTGAACTTTATGCTTAAAGAAGAAACTCAAAAACTAAAATACTTTTTAGAGGATGTTAAAGAAGAGGATGAAGAACTTTATAAAAAAGTTGTTGATGCATTAAGATTGTTTAAGGAAGCTTATGAAGTTGAAGATATAAAAATACCTAAAAAACTTAGAGAGTTTTTAGTTAAAAGAAATATCCTATTTTTAAATCCAATAGAAGGTACTCTAAAACCACAGAGTTTTTTAATCTGGAATGCTATAAAAGAAATTTTATAGTTTTCCCATTACTCCTTTTAAGCAAATCTTTTATATATTAATGTGGTTTCTATTAGAATAGAACAAAATATAGCAAAGGGATGATTATGATTGACTTTAAAGAAATAGAGAAAAAATGGCAAAAAAGATGGGAAGAGGCAAAGATATTTGAAGCAAATCCAGATGATAGGGAGAAATTCTTTATAACTGCGGCATTTCCATATTTAAATGGGGTTTTACACGCTGGACATTTGAGGACTTTTACCATTCCAGAGGTTGTTGCAAGATTCCAAAGAATGAAAAATAAAAACGTTTTATGGACTTTTGGTTATCATGTCACAGGAACACCAATCTTAGGTTTGGCTGAGTTGATAAAAAATAGGGATGAAAAGACAATATGGGCATATACTGAATTACATGGCATTCCAAAAGAAGAGTTGTTAGAGCTAACAACACCAGAGAAGATTGTTGAATACTTTTCAAAAAAGGCAGAGGAAGCATTTAAAAGAATGGGGTTTAGCTTAGATTGGAGAAGAAACTTTAAGACAGATGATAAGGTCTTTAACAAATTTATAGAATGGCAGTTCCACAAATTAAAAGAAAAGGGGCTTATTGTTAAGGGCTCTCACCCAGTAAGATACTGCCCAAGATGTGACAACCCAGTTGAAGACCACGATATATTGGTTGGAGAAAACGCTACCTTAGTAGAATACATCTTAATAAAATTTACAACAGAAGATGGCTGTATAATGCCAATGGCTACTTTAAGACCTGAGACGGTATTTGGAGTAACAAACGTCTGGGTTAATCCTGAAGCTGATTATGTTAAAGCAAGGGTTTATTTAGAGAAAGAGACAGATGAAGGAATTGAATTAATTGATAATGGTATTTGGATAATGGCAAAGGAGTGTGCTGAGAAGTTAAAACATCAAAATAGAAAGATAGAGATTATTGAAGAGTTTAAAGGAGAAAAATTGTTAAATAAAAAGGTAAAAAACCCAATAACAGGGAGAGAAGTTCCAATATTGCCAGCTAAGTTTGTAAAAACAAATATTGGAACTGGTTGTGTTATGTCAGTTCCAGCCCATGCTCCTTATGATTACATAGCATTAAGAGATTTGGGATTAGTTGATGAAATCGGCTTAATATCTTTAATTAAAGTTCCAGGTTATGGTAAATATCCAGCAAAGGAAATTGTTGAAAAAATGGGAATAAAAAGCCAGGAAGAAGAGGATAAATTAGAGGAGGCAACTAAAAAAATCTACAAAGATGAGTTCCACAAGGGAGTTTTAAATGAAAACTGCTTAGATTATAAGGGCATTCCAGTTAGAGAAATTAAAGACAAATTAACAAAGGATTTAATTGATAAAGGTTTAGCTGAAATTATGTATGAGTTTAGTGAGGAAAAGGTTATTTGCAGATGTGGAACTCCATGTATTGTTAAGATGGTTAAAGGGCAGTGGTTTATCAAATATTCAGATGAGAAGTGGAAAGAATTGGCTCACAAATGCGTAGATAAAATGAAATTCATCCCAGAAAATTTAAGGCAAGTGTTCCATGAAAAAATTGATTGGATGAAGGATAAAGCATGTGTTAGGAGAAGAGGTTTGGGAACAAAGTTTCCGTTTGAAGAGGGTTGGGTTATTGAATCGTTATCTGATTCAACAATTTATCCTGCATATTACACAATTGCAAAATATATTAACCAATATAATATAAAGCCAGAGAAATTAACCTTAGAATTGTTTGATTACGTGTTTTTAGGAAAAGGAGATGTTGATAAAATTGTTAAAGAAACAGGAATTCCAAAGGATATTGTTGAAGGAATGAGGAAAGAATTTATCTACTACTATCCAGTTGATTGGAGATGCTCAGCTAAGGATTTGATTCCAAATCATTTAACATTCTACATCTTTAACCACGTTGCAATATTCCCAGAGGAGTTTTGGCCAAGAGGAATAGTAGTTAATGGTTATGTCACAATTGAAGGTAAAAAGTTATCTAAGTCAAAAGGTCCTGTATTGCCTGTCTTAGAGGTTGCTGAGAAGTTTGGAGCTGATGTTGGTAGGTTTTATATAACAACCTGTGCTGAACTACCACAAGATGCTGATATAAAGTTTAAAGAAATGGAAAACACCAAAAAAGTTTTAGAGAGGTTGTATTTGTTTGCAAAAGAGATTGCCGAGAGAAGAGGAGAAACAGGAGAAGAACTCAGCTATATAGATAAATGGCTATTATGTAGGTTGTATAAGGCAGTTAAGCAGTATGATGAATACATGGAAAACTTTGAGTTAAGAAAGGCGGGAATATTAATTTATCAGTTGTTGGATGACTTAAAATGGTATAAGAGGAGGGGAGGAAACAACATAAAGGTCTTGGAGGAGTTTTTGGAGGTTATAATAAAACTTATGTCTCCATTTACACCACATTTATGTGAAGAGATGTGGGAAATGTTAGGAAAAGAGGGCTTTGTTTCATTGGCTAAGTTCCCAGAGGTTAAAGAGGAGTTTATAAATGATAAGATTGAGAAGGGAGAAGAGTATTTAAAATCAGTTATGGGGGATATTAAGGAGATTATAAATGTCGCAAAAGTTGAGCCAAAGAGAATCTACCTATATACAGCTGATGACTGGAAATATGAAATATTAAAGATTATCAAAGAAAATGAAGGAAAAACTGTTAAAGAGTTAATGCCAATCATTATGAAAAATCCTGAATTTAGAAAGTATGGTAAGGAGATTCCGAAGTTGGTTAATCAATTAATAAAACTCAATGCAGATATTATTAATGAGGTCGATGTCTTAGAAAGTGCCAAGGAGTTTTTAAAGAAAGAGTTTGGTGTTGAGGAAGTTATAATTAATGGAGAAGATAAGGCAAATAAAAAGAGGTTTGCTATTCCATTTAAACCAGCTATTTAT
>JAMOTQ010000149.1 GCA_027068365.1 Methanocaldococcus sp. | reverse complement strand
ATTCTTGCTAATTCCTCTTCTAATAGCTTTTTCTCTTCTTCTAACTCCCTTATGGTTTCCTCTAAATATCTCTTTTCGTCATATTCTGGGACATTTCCCCTATATAAATCCCATGCATGGACTAAAGCTCCAGTTTTCTCATCAACGTAGAATGCATGAGGGCCGAGACCACATCTACATGGTCCTATATATCTAAATCTACCTCCAACTTTTTCAACTGGGAAGTATCCCCAAAATCTTCTACCTCTGCCAAACCATCCTCTTCCCCATCCAAACATATTATCACCTCAATTTTTTCTAATAATACACATATGTGTAAAAATATATAAAGTTTTTGGTTTTGTGTATTAGAGTGTCATTGATATGCACAAATAACTATATAAAGAATTAAAAATATATTTATATTAAGAACATAAGGTCTTTAAGCACTTTATTAGAGGGATATTATGAGCAAAATTAGATATCCAGCAGTTGCAGGTTTGTTTTACCCTTCACATCCTGATGAGCTTATAGATATGATAGAGCAGTGTTATTTACACAAATTTGGACCAAAGTCAATGCCAGTTCATGGGAGTTATGAAAAACCTGTTGGCTTACTATGTCCTCATGCTGGTTATGTTTATTCAGGTCCGATAAAAGCCCACTCCTATTATGAGTTATCAAAGAGAGTTGATGCTCTTGAAGAAACTACTGCTGTTATTTTAGGTCCTAACCACACTGGTTTAGGTTCGGGAGTTAGTGTAATGGACGGAATTTGGAGAACGCCTTTGGGGGATGTTAAGTGTGATGAGGAATTTGTTGAGGAGCTTTGGAGAAAGTGTGAGATAGTTGATTTAGATGAAACTGCCCATTTGAATGAGCATTCTATTGAAGTGCAGTTGCCGTTTTTAAAGCATTTGGAATTACTAAATATTGCTAAATTTAAGATTGTCCCAATATGTATGATGTTTCAAGATTATGAAACTGCTGTGGAGGTTGGTTATTTCATAGCTAAGATTGCTAAGGAGTTGAATAGGAGAGTAGTTATTATTGCCTCCTCTGACTTAACACATTATGAGCCACAAGAAGTTGCTTCAAAAAAGGACGCGATTGTTATTAAAGATATCTTAGAGATGGATGAAAGGCAATTGTATGAGGATGTTATAAATTATAACATCTCAATGTGTGGTTATGGTCCTGTAATAGCCATGTTAAAGGCAATGAAAACCTTAGGAGCTGAAAAATCCAAGTTGTTGGCTTATGCAACATCTGGAGATATAACTGGGGACTATTCAGCAGTTGTTGGTTATGCATCAGCAATTGTTGAATAAAATATGTTATTTTTTTATTTCTACAATCTTTTATTATCAAAAGGTGAAAATAATGAAATTTTACCATTAGTTGTTGCTAGGAAAGCACTGCCCTTTAAGGCGGTGATGAATTTTTAAAAATCAGAGATTTTTAATCCATCCTCGCTACGCTCGGAGATAGAAGAGGCGGGTGGGACAAGCATAATTTTTGTATATTCGAAACAGAATACTAACTATTGCCCCAAGCCAACGTTATTATGGGTGGGATTCAGGCGAAATCAAAGATTTCGCTACCAAAGCTTCGCTTCGGTCTTGAAAATCTCCCAACTGTGGGCTAATGGTTAGGAGAAGGTAGCCCCGAGTTCCGTAAGGGATAATGGCTTTGGCAGATCCGGAAGGGTGAGGTTTTAAACCGCTGCTCTCCCGAAACTCCGAGCTAAAGCTCGGAGAGCCGTCATAATAATCCCTACAATCCTTTCTAATCCTCTAAGGAATTGGTTCATAAGTAATCTTTTCATACAATTTCATACATTTCCATAATCTCATTACTTCAAGTATAAAAAGCTCACAAAAACAGTTAAAGAAATCGTGATGGGGAAGGTGCCAAAGAAAAAGAATAAACTCCCAACCGAAATTGTATTGACTTATAAGGTTAAACACAACTACGATTTAAAAAACCTACCTTATGATTTTGTAAAACCTTTTAAAGAGCTGTCGATATTATTTGGGAAAACATCAACTGGAAGGAAAAGACCGTTAAACATCGATACAAAATAGGAAAGAGAAAATACAAATATTATACAATATTATACAACTACCCGATTAATCCCAGAGATTCCGAAGGGTAAAAGATTTCAAAAGAGAGTTAAGAAATCGTTTATTGAAAGGTTAGGGTTAAAACTACTTTAATAAAATACGATAAAGAAAAGGAAGTAATGGGAATTATAATAAAACCGAGAAAAGAGTATTTAATTTTAAACATTAAAGATAAATGGTTTTTCGATAGAGTTAAGGATTTTGACATTGGAAAAATTATTTTAAAGGATAACGAGGCATTAATAACCATTTAAAAAACCGTTAGATTTATCCGATAGAAAAGTTGTTGATTATTGATAGTAATTTAAAATCGTTAGATTTGTATTATCCGATAGAAGGTTGGATTAAGATTAATTTATCTGAATTGCATAGGATAGAGGATTTATGATGTTATCATCGATAAGTTAAAGTCAATCTACAAAAAAGCTCCGAAGAGGATTGGTAAATTATTGAAAAAATACTGGAATAGGAGAAGAAATAGAGTTGAGGATTTTATTAACAAGCTAACGTCCCAACTATCTAAACTCTTCCCCGCGATTTTTATTTTTGGGGACTTGGATAAGTGTAATATGTATAAGAATCTGGGTTTTAATAGGAATTTGGATAGGACCAACTGGAGAGATAGCGAGAAGGTTAGAGTATAAGAGTGTTGTTTTTTACGTTAATCTTCACTATACTTCAAAATCTGTCCCGTATGCGGGAGTATAATGAAGTCCCAAGAGGGACAGTTTGTTAAATGCGATAAGTGTGGAGTTTTTGATAGACAATTTGTCGGTTGCTTTAACGTGTTTAAAAGAGGGGTTGAATTAGTTAAAAAGGTTTTAGGCGGAGTTGGGGTTCTCTCAGAGCGAAGCGATGAGAACTTAAAAACCGTTAGGTTTTTATGTCCGTGGCTGGGTTGAGAGCGATGATTTACTCCCCAATGAACCCAGAGGGGAGTTGAGCTCGATGAAACCCAATCCCAACGTGGAAGCGAAGCTTCCAGTAAAGGGAAATCTTTGATTTCCCTCTGATGATTTATAGTATAGATTTGAATGGAAAGTATTTTAAATGTCTATAATTATCCATAAATGACCACAATTGGGAGGACCCTGGTAGAGTTAGATAAAGTGAGTGACATTATTGAAGAGTTGTTAGATGAGTGGTATCATAATGTTAAAAAGTGGCTTAGCTATTTTAAGAGAATGCAGAGATGAGAAAAATTATTAAACATATTATTACAAAATAACATCAAAATAAATAACATCGCCATGAGGTGAGAGTATGAAGGTTATAGGAATAAGTGGAAGTCCAAGACCAGAAGGAAATACAACCTTACTGGTAAGAGAGGCATTAAATGCAGTTGCAGAGGAAGGGATTGAAACAGAATTTATCTCGTTGGCTGATAAAGAGCTAAATCCTTGCATTGCATGTAATTTATGTAAAGAGGAAGGAAAATGTCCAATAATTGACGATGTTGAGGAGATATTAGAAAAGATGAAAGAGGCAGATGGGATTATTCTCGGCTCACCGGTTTATTTTGGTGGCGTTTCAGCTCAGTTAAAGATGTTGATGGACAGGTCAAGACCTTTAAGAATTGGCTTTCAGCTGAGAAACAGGGTTGGTGGGGCTATAGCAGTTGGAGCTTCAAGAAACGGAGGGCAGGAAACAACAATCCAACAAATTCATAACTTTTTCTTGATACATTCAATGATAGTTGTTGGGGATAATGACCCAACAGCACATTATGGGGGAACTGGTGTAGGAAAAGCCCCAGAGGATTGTAAAAATGATGACATTGGATTAGAAACAGCAAGAAACTTGGGTAAAAAGGTAGCTGAGGTTATTAAATTAATTAAAAAATAAATGGCTAAAAAATCCTTATAAATAATCTTTAAATTATCTTTTTATTTTCTGCATTTTAAAATTAATAAATTAACTTCCAGTGATAACATGGTAGATGCAAAAACTAAGGTTGTTGGATTGATTGGGCATCCAGTAGAGCATTCATTCTCACCAATTATGCATAACGCCGCTTTTAAAGATAAAGGATTGAATTACATTTATGTTGCCTTTGATGTCTTGCCAGAAAATTTAAAGTATGTGATTGATGGGGCTAAGGCACTTGGAATAGTTGGATTTAATGTAACAATCCCTCACAAGATAGAGATTATGAAGTATTTGGATGAGATAGATGAAGATGCTCAATTAATTGGAGCTGTTAATACTATAAAGATTGAGGATGGAAAGGCAATAGGTTATAATACAGACGGTATTGGAGCAAGAAAGGCATTGGAAGAGGAAATTGGTAAAGTTAAAGGTAAGAATATAGTTATTTATGGAGCTGGGGGAGCGGCGAGGGCAGTTGCCTTTGAATTGGCAAAAGATAATAATATTATAATTGCAAATAGAACAGTTGAAAAAGCTGAAAAATTAGCTAAGGAGATAGCTGAAAAGTTAAATAAAAAATTTGGTGAGGAAGTTAAATTTAGTGGTTTGGATGTTGATTTAAATGGGATTGATATAATCATTAACGCTACACCAATTGGGATGTATCCAAATGTTGATGCTGAACCAATAGTTAAAGCTGAAAATATGAGGGAGGATATGGTAGTTATGGATTTAGTTTATAATCCATTAGAGACAGTTTTATTGAAAGAAGCGAAAAAAGTTAATGCAAAGACAGTAAATGGGTTGGGGATGTTGATATATCAGGGAGCTGTTGCATTTAAGATATGGACTGGTGTTGAGCCAAATATAGATGTTATGAAAAATGCAATAATTGATGTGATAAAAAAATAAGAAATAATAAATAAAAACTAAATAAAAATAAAAATTAAAGATTTTGAAGGGATTAATATGGGCAATGAAAAGAATATATTAAAAATAAGGGCTAACTTGATAAAATACGTTGATGTTGATGATATTGAGGATTTACCAAGGGTAAAGGTCAAAAGTGTTGAGGAGTTTCTTGAAGCACATAGGACTCTTGGAAAGAATGTAATATATAGATATAAGGACAATTTTGGGAGTATATTTTTCTTTATAGATAATGGTGTCATATTATATATACCCTCAGAAGGATTTAAAACATTGGAGGATTTGATTGAAGCAAAGTCATTGAATTTAGATGCCAAAGAATATTATGAATACTTAAAACTTGGAGATATAGAGGAATATAGGAGATATAAGTCATCTGGGTTTAAATCAATAGATGAGTATATAAAAGCTAAGGAGCTTGGCTTTGTTGGAGGACTTGAAAATCTTGTTAAAGAAGGGATAGCCAGCAAAATAGATGATAAATACGTTATAGAATATTTACTCTATGGAATCTTAGAAGAGCAGGAATTTTCAAATGATGCTGAACTCTACTATTTTGCCTTAGAAAATGGATTTAAAAATTTTGATGAGTTAAAAGAGGCATTAAAAGCAGGATTCGGTAATGCTGAGGAGTATAAAGATGCATTAAATAGGGGCTTTAAAGATGCCTATGAATATAACGATGCGTTAAGTAGGGGCTTTAAAGATGCCGAAGAATATAGGATAGCAAAGACCATAGGAGTTAGCAGTAATAAGGAACTTGAAGAATACTTAGAGTTAAAAAGAATATGTGAAAACTTTGGATTAGAAACTTTTGAAGAAGGTTATTTATTAAAGCTTTTAATGAACATGAAACTTGATAGTGAAATAACCTTAAATAACCTATACAATAAATTAAAAGAAAAAGAAAAACTACTAAGATTAAAAAAAGACATGTTAAATAAAGTTGCCAGTTTGTCTTCACTTTCGTGGTATTCAACGAGATTTACAACAGTAGATGACTTAGAAGAGTATTTAATAAACAGTGAAATCATCCCATATCTTGGAGAATATATTAAGGATGATAAAGTATTTAAAAGGATTTATCCACCAAAGCCATCGAGAAGAATTGTTATTATAGATGCAATAAGTATTTTCAATAACAGGGATGTTTCCGTAGATTCAATAAAAAACCTAATTAAAAAAATTAAAAGTGCTGGATTTAAGAATATCATTGTTGTTATGGATACTGTAACATACTACAAGATTAAAGGGAAAGATATATGTAAGCTTTTAGCTAATGAGTGCGATATTAAAATTAAGGAGTCAAAAGACGAAGCATATAAACTTATAGTTGATTACATTAGAAACTTTGGAGCTTTGGTTATAAGCAACGCTACATTTAAAGAGTATATGTTAAAAGACCACACTATACATAGAAATATTAAAGAATACATAATCCCATTTGTAATTGAAAATGGGGAGATTAATGTAGATGTTGAACTGTTGAGGAAAATATATACCGAAGTTGTTACAAAAAGAATTGAAAAAATAAAATCAAATGTGATAGAATGAGAGTAAGGATTAGGGACTTTATAGAAACCAAAGAGGGTTTATACTTTGCAGTAAATTCCTATATCCACCCTCAAAACTTATTTTTTGCTTTTTTAAGATATGTTCCATATGAATTTGTAGATTTTAAAATAGATGATAGCAATATTAGAGAAATTAATGGGAAAAAATATGTAAAGATAGCTGAAAGTCATAGAGCTTATGAATTTTTAAAAGAAAAATTTGATAAATATCTTTTTTATGATGAAACAATAGATGTTTTAATGCATGCAATTCCAAAAGAAGATGTTAAAAAAATTTTGAGACCAAAAGATAGATTAAAAGAGATTGTTAATGAAGAAAACAATTTAAATGAATTGGAAGAAAAATGTAGAAAGTTGGCTTTAATTTTAGAAGATTATGGTGTTCCAATTAAAAGTATGGGGGTTAGTGGCTCCTTATTGCTAAAATTAGATAATAAAAATTCAGACATTGATTTTGTTGTTTATGGAAAACACAACCACAAAAACGCAAGAGAGGCATTAAAGCAAGCATTTGAAGACAATAAATTAAAGCCACTATCAGACGATTTTTGGAAAATCGCCTATAAAAAGAGAATTAAAGATAATACATTAACCTATGAAGAATTTGTATTTTATGAAAAGAGGAAATATAATAGGGGAATTGTAGATAATACAATGTTTGACTTATTATTTACAAGGGAATGGGATGAGATAACTGAAAAGTATGGAGATAGGAGATATAAAAGCTTAGGATTTGTAAAAATAGAGGGGAAAGTATTAAACGATGATTTTGCCTTTGACAATCCAGCAGTTTATGAAATAGAGTGCTACAATGATGAGGATATAAAGGAGGTTGTTTCCTTCACTCACACTTATGCTGGACAGTGCTTTAATGGGGAGGAGATTATAGCAAGAGGTAAATTGGAAGAAGTTATTAATAAAAATGGAGAAAGATATAAGAGGATTGTTGTGGGAACTACAAGAGAAGCGTTTAATGAATATATTAAATTAAAAAATTAAAATAAAAACTAAAATAGGGCGTATTATGGTAGTTGAAACACCATCAAAGGTTATACTATTTGGGGAGCATGCAGTTGTTTATGGTTATAGGGCTATATCTATGGCTATTGATTTAACATCAAGTATAAAAATTAAAAAGTTGGATAAAAATGAGGTAATTTTAAATCTAAATGACTTAAATAAAAGCTTAAAGTTGAATTTAAATGAAATAAAAAATATCAATCCAAATAACTTCGGAGATTTTAAATACTGCCTCTGTGCAATTAAAAACACCATAGATTATATTAATATAGAGCCAAAAAGTGGATTTGAGATAAATATTACCTCAAAAATTCCAGTTAGTTGTGGTTTAGGTAGCTCTGCATCAATAACAATTGGGACTATAAGGGCTGTTAGCAAATTTTACAATAAAGAGCTTAAAGATGATGAGATTGCAAAACTTGGTTATATGGTTGAGAAAGAAATTCAAGGAAAGGCAAGTATTACAGACACTTCAACAATAACATACAGGGGAATTTTAGAGATAAAAAACAACAAATTTAAAAAAATTAAAGGGGAGTTTAAGGATTTTTTAAAAAATTGTAAGTTTTTAATTGTTTATGTTGAAAAGAGGAAGAAAAAAACTGCTGAATTGGTTAATGAAGTTGCCAAGATTGAAAATAAAGATGAGATATTTAAAGAGATAGACAACATTATTGAAAATGCTATAAAAACTTACAACAAAGATGACTTTGGAAAATTAATGACAAAAAACCATTATTTACTAAAAAAATTAAACATCTCAACACCAAAAATAGATAAAGTTGTTGAAATTGGAAATAAATATGGTTTTGGAGCAAAATTAACAGGGGCAGGAGGAGGGGGTTGTGTAATAATATTAGTTGATGAAGAAAAAGAGAAAGAACTTTTAAAAGAACTAAACAAGGAAAATGTAAAAATTTTTAAGTGTAAAATGTTAAATTAACACTTTTCTTTTAAATAATTTACAATGTTCCTTCTAACCTCTCCAATAGTAAAGCCCCATTCAATTGGAATGTTATCCTTTTTATTCAAAATCTCAATTAAGTGAGCAACCCTCGGCAATCTTAAATTTGCCTTTCTTATCGTCTCAACATCACTAAAAACCTCTTTTGGCGTTCCTTCCTTTAAAATCTTACCATCATACATGACATAGACTTTATCGGCATAGACAGGAACTAAATCAACATCATGCGTTGATATTATTATTGTCATGCCTTTTTTATTTAAATCATAAAGCAATTTCATAATTTGGGATGCTCCAACAGGATCTAAACCAGCAGTTGGCTCATCCAAAACAATAACTTCTGGTTTCATAGCCAAGATTCCAGCTATTGCAACCCTCTTCTTCTGCCCTCCACTTAAATGGTGAGGGGGCTTATTTTCAAACCCCTCCATACTAACAGCTTTTAATGCCTCTTTAACCCTCCTCTCAACCTCATCCTTAGGTAAGCCAAGATTTAAAGGTCCAAAGGCGACATCTTCCTTAACTGTTGGAGCAAATATCTGGTCGTCAGGATTTTGAAAAACTAAACCAACCGTTTTTCTAACTTCCATCAATCCCTTTTTATCGTATCTTATTGGCTTTCCTTTTATTAAAACCTCTCCTTTTGTAGGTTTTAAAATTCCATTGAAGTGTAAAAATAGGGTTGATTTTCCCACACCATTAGGTCCTAATATAGAAACCATTTCTCCTTTTTTTACCTTAAAATTTATTCCTTTTAAAACCTCAGTTCCATCTGGATACACATAATATAAGTTTCTTGTTTCAACCATATACATTTATTCCACCTTAAATAACTTTAAAATCCCCAGTTAAATAGGATATTGCCAATAGAAAAGCTTCAAACAAAAGTATTCCTATTATATATATTAATTTTGGATTTTTTATCTCTTCGAGAGTTTTTAACTCTCCATTATAGCATCTTGAACTCATTGTTATAAATAGCTGCTCCCCTCTTTCCCAAGTTCTTATGAATAGGTTTGAAGCCAACATTCCCAAAGATTTGTAAGATGTTTTTAAATCTTTATATCCCAATCTTGTTTCTTGTGCGTTCTGCATTCTAACTAACTCATCTAAAAGGACAAACACATACCTATACATCATCATGGCTATATCAACCACAACACTTGGCAAACCTAAACTCCTCAAAATATAAAAAAGTTCAGTCATTGGAGTTGTTAATGCTAAAAATAGTGTTGATGTAACCCCTCCAAGCATCCTACTAAATACTAAAAGTCCCATCTCTAACCCTTCTTTTTGAAATCCAATTGTGAAACCAAATATTTTAAATGAATATATTGGAGTTTCTCCATACCAAAATGCCATAAATATTAATGTAAAAATTCCAAATCCAATTGCTGGACTTAATAAAGTCAAATATACTTTTTTTGGAACTTTTGCTTTAAATAAGGTCAGATAAATCATTATAAGTGCTATAATTAAAGGAACAACAACAGATTGTGAAGCAACACAAACAACTAATGATAAAATAGCAAAAAGAACTTTTAATTTTGGATTAACATTTCTTAAATTGTTATTAAATGCAATACTGTCAATTGTATTCTGCAACAAAAAAATCACCTTTAAATTTTACTTAAAAATTAAAAAAATAAAAATTTAGGCATATTGAGCTTTTGCTTTATAATAGCCAATAAAGTAGCCAATAATTATAGCTCCAATTGCCGCCTGTAAAGCAAACAATAAGCTTTCAATTTCTCCACTTGGTGGTTCCCAGATTGGCTCGAACCATGGCTCGTAGTCAGGATTTACTTCTTTAATAACATCCTCCGCCTGGTCATCAGAACCTCCAAAGTATCCTTCTTCTTCTCCTTTACCTGCATATATTATTAAAGGAACAACACACAAAATTATAACTCCCAAGAGCATTAAAATGTGTTTTGTTTCCAAATTATTCACCCCCTGCAGATGGAGTTACATTTAAGTGAGGGACTTCACTTTCATCAATAACTCCTAACTTCAATAAGATGTCTGGTCTCAATTTCTTTATGTAATCCCATAATACCATTGTTAAAAGACCTTCTGCAATTGCCAGTGGAATTTGTGTTATTGCAAAGACAGTGGCGAAGGCAGTGAATGTTTTAATTGGGTCATCCCCTGGAAATGCCAATGTTAATTGGATTGATGTTGTGACATAGGTTGCCCAATCAGCAAATATTGCTGCCAAACCAACGGCATAGGTTGAATTTATCTTTCCTTTTAATGCTTTATAGATAATCCAACCAACAAAAGGTCCAACAATTCCCATTGAGAAAACATTAGCTCCTAATGTTGTTAATCCCCCATGAGCCAATAATAACGCTTGGAACAATAAAACAATAGTTGCCAACACTGCTGTAACAGCAGGACCAAACAACACAGCCCCTAACCCATTACCACATGGGTGGGAACAACTTCCAGTAACTGATGGCATCTTTAAAGAACTCAATATGAACATGTATGCCCCAGCAACAGCAACCAATGGCTTTGCTTCTGGATTTTCAGATAGTATTTTCTTTAACTGTATTATCCCATAAGCTACTACAATACCTGAGATTACATACCAAATTATACACCATTGGAGCGGAAGAAACCCTTCCATTATGTGCAAACTATCACCCCGAAGAATATAATTCAAAAAAACTTAACACATTTATAGTATTTTTTATCATATAAAAATTTAACGGTATTTTATTATTAATAAAATAAACTTTAATTTTATTATTTTTAATGAATCATTCTGCTTTTTTATTATTTTTTATTATTACTTTGAATTAAAGGCATTTTTAGTATTGATTAATTTTTCTTTTTTAGTAATAAACTATTTAAATAGGCAAGCCAATACAGTAATACTAAGTATTACACAGACCCAACTTATATAAAAACTAATTATTATGGTGATGGTTATGAATTTATTATATGCAGTTACCGCATTCATACTCGGAATGTTACACGCCTTAGAACCAGGGCATGGAAAGAGCGTTGTTGCCGCTTATGTCTTGGGAACAAAGGCAGATATAAAAGATGCCATATTGTTGGGGGCTACTATAACCATATCCCACACAGCAGTGATATTTTTATTGGGAATTCTATCATTATATTTATTGGAAAGTTTAAATGTGGATTTAGTGCATGATATGATGAGTATTGTAGGGGGGTTAATTTTAATTGCCGTTGGAGTTTGGATAATTAGGCATTACTTCCACCCTCATGAGCATAAAGTAGATACAAAAAAGGGAGTTATTGCCTTGGGATTGTCTGCTGGTTTAGTTCCATGTCCAGCGGCATTGGCAGTTTTATTATTGTCAATATCATCAGGAAATTTAATTGATGGTTTGATTTATGTGGCGATATTCAGCATTGGGTTGGCTATATCCTTAACTGGCTTAGCTGTTGCATTTGTTGAGAGTAAAGAGCTAATACAAAAATACATTGGTAGTAGGAAGATAACAAAACTCCCTTTAATAAGTGGCAGCATTATAATATTGATTGGGCTATATACGATGTTCCACCCAATAGTTGAACACTTCATTTAAACTATTTTTATTTTTAAAATTGATTTATACGTAGTTTTTTATATTGGTAAGGTCATACCTATTTTTGTATTATACAACACAAAATCAATAGTTCCAAATAATGTGATATTATGGATGAAAAAAAGATGTCGAAATTTGCACATATAACAAAAGTTCATCCCTGCTTTAATGAAAAAATCCACGATAAAGTTGGGAGAGTGCATTTGCCAGTTGCTCCAAAGTGTAATATTGCCTGTAAATTTTGTAGGAGGAGTTTGGGTAAAGAGACGTGTGAGCATAGGCCAGGAGTAGCTTTATCAGTATTAAAACCAGAGGATGTTGAAGAATATTTAAATAGGGTCTTAAAAGAGATTCCAAACATCAAAGTTGTTGGTATTGCTGGACCGGGAGATAGTTTATTCAATAAAGAGACATTTGAGACATTAAAAATTATTGATGAGAAGTTTCCAGATTTAATAAAATGTCTCTCTACAAACGGTTTGTTGTTAAATAGATATTACAAAAAATTGCCTGATTTAAATGTAAAGACAGTTACTGTAACAGTAAATGCCATAGACCCAGAGATTTTGAAGGAGATAGTTGAATGGGTTTATTATGACAAAAAAATACATCGTGGCATTGAAGGAGCTAAGATATTGATAGAGAATCAAATAGATGGGATAAAAAAGGCATTTGATGAGGGCTTAATAATAAAGATAAATACTGTTTTAATCCCAGAGATAAATATGAATCATGTTGTGGATATTGCAAAAGAGTTGAAAGATTTTGTTTATATACAGAATATAATCCCCCTAATCCCTCTATATAGGATGAGTCATTTGAGACCTCCAACATGTGAAGAGCTAAAAAAAGTTAGGGAGGAGTGTGAAAAATACATTCCACAATTTAGAGCTTGTGGGCAGTGTAGGGCTGATGCAGTTGGTTTAATAAAAGAGAGGAAGATATTGGAGGAGTTTTTCAAAGAGAAAAATAAGGAACAGGATAAAAAACTTGATGTCTTTGAATTAAAACACTTTTCACATTAAATTTTAGAAAGTAGAATTTTAATAATAAAGCTTTTTAACTCTTTCAAATGCATTTTTTGATAATCTATCCCTGTCTATTGTATAGACCTCCATTTTTGGAATTATCACTCTAACTGCATCAACCCCAACCTTATTTAAATCAACATATATTAACTTATCAAATCCAAACTCTGAAATCTTATTTTTTATAAATTCTAAATCCTTTTTTAAATCATATCTTGCGTTGTTTGGCATATCAACAATATTTATCTCTTCTTCAAACTCAAACCACTTTCTATGTATTCTCTTTAACCTATCATAAGGGATTTTTGATGTAAATTCTTTCCTTAATTTGGCATCTCTTCTAAACCCATGCAGTTGGGAGACCCTACTTTGAGCAACCTCAGTTAAAGCCCTTAATATGGCTATCTCCGGATTTAGATGACAGCCAACTCCAACACACAGCATTAAAGGGTTTTTACTTAAATCGTCACACACAGCGGCAACTACTGGAATCTCAAACTCTGATGTTAAATCCTTTAAAATTATTTTAACTCCCGCACTCTCAAACTTTTCAATTAATTCATGGATTAAAGGGTTCTTTGCATCCTCAGGATTTATTTTTGTTGGAATTTTTCTTGATAAATCTGCCAAACTCCACGCATCTCTCTCTATAACCTCCAAAGTAGCGTGTAAAATTGCCTCATCTAAATTATTTCCACTTGCTAAGCCGTTGGTGTTTCCTCTAAACAATTTTCCTTTTGTAGGATAAAAAACAGCATCTGCTGGAACTTCAACAACCTCGTTATTTATAATATCAACCCCTTCAACCCACTCCTTAACATTTTTATCTGCATATTGTGGCAGTATTAAATCTTCAATATTTATTGGATTGTCTGCTTTTTCTTTAACTTTATCTTTATTATAACCTGCTGAAAACCTCTCTATCGCTTCCATACATGCAGAAACCTTTGCTTGGATATCATTAGCTCCCTTTCCATAGTGTATAGCTATCCCTTCCTTTCCATCAATGACAACCTTCCTTGTCAAGTAATAGACGGGAATATTTGCCCTATCCAAATGTTGTATATTTTTAATCTCTATTGTTCCAATCTTTTTTAATGCATCTTGAATTTTTTCAAATGTCTCTTCTGGACTACAAACCCTATAACTCGCTAATTTGTATTTTATATCCATACTAAAAACCTCTAAGATTTTTAAATTATTTAAATTAAGTCAATTAACTGTATTGGCTTGCTTAAATGCCTTCTTGCAGAGCCAGGCACTTCATAAAATCCAACTTTTAAATCCCTCTCAACCTCTATCCTTCTAATTTCATTATAGGCAATAGATTTTTTACATTTTTTGCATTTGTATCCAGCTTTTTTACCCTTTGCCTTTAATGTTCCTCCACAGTATGGACATTTTTTATCTTTAATATATTTTTTCTCCAACTTTAAGATTTTTATCTTCTCAATATTTATTCCCAATGGCTCTTCCCTTACAGTCCCATAAACAGCCACATAATCCCCAACTATCAACTTTCTTATGATATCTCTAAATCCTTTCGTTGGCTCGTAAGCTACACAGTCAATTTTTCCAGTTCCATCTGATAATCTAAATATAACATGCCCCCCTTCTATATCTCTTGGCTCCTCTACAACCTTACCATAAACAATAACCCCAGTATTTGGGTAAATGTCTTTAATATTCATTTTTCTTAAATGCACATCCGTCCCGTGATTTGTTTTAAAAATCATAAATCTTTCAGGTTTTTCCCCTTCAATTATATCCTTTGCCCTCAATAAGATTTCAGCATCAATTCCTCTAATTCCAAATAAAACAGGACATGGTGTATTTGGAGTTATTAAAACCTTATTATTTTCATAATCGTAGTTGTCAAAGGTATAAGGAAAAGTTTCTTTATCCATTTTTATAACGCTATTTTCATCAATTTCCCTCTTCTTTCCCCACATCTCTTTTTTTCTATAAGCTAAAAGTTCATATGTATAAGGAGGAGTTGATGATATAGCTCCCAAAGCTCCAATTATTCCCCTTCCCAACTTATATTTTATAAACTCTCCTCCAACTTTCAAGATAAATTTTTCAGCATAATCAACACTAACAATATCATAAAGGACTTTTTTATAATAATAGGTAAGTTTTTCCCTATTTTCTTTGTATTTTGCCTCATCTAAAAATACAATACCTGGATTTGTATTTTCACACTCAAAGTCAGTGTATTTTTCAACTAAATCAATGGTTATATTTTTAATCTCCTCTTTATCTTTTGAATATAACTCATCCAATATGTGTATTGCTACTCCTCCGTTTCCTCTTGTTTTGTATTTAACCATTGGATTCATTCTGATGAGCTTTGGCATATCTATGTTGTATCCGCTGTTTTTTAATTCTTCTATTAATAATGTGGCTATATATGTTGTGCAATATTTATTTGGGCTGTCTGTGTCATCAATACCAATAAACATTTACATCACCAGATATTGTGTTAAATACTATATTATAATTATTATTGTTGGTCTAAACCATGGTTATATATTTAACCTTTATCACATTGAATATTTCTTATTTTCAATTTAAAGATTTTTAATCTTTTATTTTTTAATTTTTGAGGTTTTTTATCAAATTTCTAAGGGTAAAGTATTTTAATGATTTCATTTATTTGGGTTTATTAAATTATTGGGATTTTTAAAAGAGTTTGGTTAATTATTTTTAGTTTAGGATTTTCCCAATAAATAATTTAGATTTTAGAAATTAGGGGTTTTAAAGTTCCTTTTATAATTGTAGGGAAAAGTTTAAATATTAGTGAGGGTATATAAATAAAAGTGGTTATCTACCCTTCGACAAAAATGGTGTAGAAAAGCTTAAATATCAGAAGTGAATAAAATAGCCATATCTCGAATGATTGCCCTGTTAAAATCAGACCGTTTCGGTATGGAAATTCACAAATGGAATGGGGGGATAGATTGTTTACACCAAAGTTAAAATCAGACCGTTTCGGTATGGAAATAAGTTGGTGCTATCTCCTGCTAATCTATACAGGACAGCATTTTGTTAAAATCAGACCGTTTCGGTATGGAAATATTAAAGAAGTTGGAGGGATAGAATGGAAGTGAAAGTTAAAATCAGACCGTTTCGGTATGGAAATGTGTGTGTGTGCGTGTGAGTTAGTTTGGAAACGGGCGTTAAAATCAGACCGTTTCGGTATGGAAATTAGTTCCTTAATCAATTTACCTGCAATAAGTGAGACTGTTAAAATCAGACCGTTTCGGTATGGAAATGGAAGAGTTAGAAAATATATAAAAAGGATGTATGGGGAAGTTAAAATCAGACCGTTTCGGTATGGAAATCTCTTAATTTTTTCAGCAATAGCTTCCTCTAAAATCTTGTTAAAATCAGACCGTTTCGGTATGGAAATCTCTTAATTTTTTCAGCAATAGCTTCCTCTAAAATCTTGTTAAAATCAGACCGTTTCGGTATGGAAATACTTCTAAGTCCATCAATAGTTTCATTAATTAAGTGTTAAAGTTAAAATCAGACCGTTTCGGTATGGAAATCGTTTTTTTGTTTGGTTTTTACATTTTATAAAATTAGTTAAAATCAGACCGTTTCGGTATGGAAATACACAACACTCCCATCTGGTAACTCCATATACTGCAATTGTTAAAATCAGACCGTTTCGGTATGGAAACTCAATATCAATCGGAATTAAACAATGATTAATAATTTGGTTAAAATCAGACCTCTTAGGGGTTAAGGTTTAGACATTAATTGGGGCTGAAAGCCCCAACTTATAACCAATTATCAAAGTGTTTTATAATTAAATAAGGCAGTTATAGAAGCCCAAAGGGCTTCTAAATATTCCTTAATAAATAATTATCTTTGATAATTGGTTAAATGGATGTCGGGTATCCCAATAGGGCGGAGCCCTATGGAAATCAGACCGTCACTGTATGAAACTTATTTTTATTCATTCGTAGTCATTAAAATCAGTTTATTGTTATATTGTTTTCATTTTTATTAATATATTCAAATGTAGAAATTAATACTTTATAAAAAGTATTTTATAGAAAAATAACAAAAACTAAGATTATATGAAAAATGGTGATAATCATGGAAATCATTTTTAGAGGAGCGGCATTAGAGGTCGGAAGAAGTTGTATAGAAATAAAAAGTGATAAAAGTAAAATACTATTAGATTGTGGGGTTAAACTTGGGAAAGAAATAGAATATCCAATATTGGACAATTCCATAAGGGATGTTGATAAGGTTTTTATTTCCCATGCTCATTTAGACCACTGTGGAGCTCTTCCAATATTATTTCACAAAAAAATAGATGTTTCAATAACCACAACAGAATTATCAAAAAAATTAATTAAAATTTTGTTAAAAGATATGGTAAAAATTGCTGAAACAGAACATAAAAAACTGCCATACAACAACCATGATGTAAAGGAGGCAATGAGGCACACAATCCCATTGAATTATAACGATAAAAAATACTACAAGGATTTTTCTTATGAATTGTTTAGTGCTGGGCATATACCAGGAAGTGCGTCAATTTTATTAAAATATAACAATAATAAAACTATTTTATACACTGGGGA
>JAMOTQ010000148.1 GCA_027068365.1 Methanocaldococcus sp. | reverse complement strand
TTTCTCAACCTTTATAATATTTTCGATAAATTTAATATTACTATAAGAAAATCAATAATTTAAATTTTATTATCCAAATCTATAAATGTAAAAATTTATATTCAAGGAGAGTTTGAAAATAAACCTAAGTAATAAATATCCCTTACACCCAAATAATGAAAAAGCAAAAAGCACACTCATCAATTCAATCTTTTTATATTACTACTTCATAATTAATTTTAAAGAAACAGAATTTAATTTTATGAGGTGTTTATTATGAGAAGGGACTTTCCAGAAGAAGGGGATATAGTTATAGGAACTGTAAAGGATGTTAAACCGTATGGAGCATTCGTGGAGCTTTTAGAATATCCAGGAAAGGAGGGAATGATTCACATCTCTGAGGTCACATCAGGATGGGTTAAAAACATTAGAGACCACGTTAAAGTTGGGCAGAGAGTTGTTGCAAAGGTTTTAAGAGTTGACGAAAAGAAGGGACATATCGATTTGTCCTTAAAGAGGGTTACTGAGCAACAAAAAAGGGCAAAAGTCCAAGAATGGAAAAGATTCCAAAGAGCTTCAAAGATGCTTGAAAGAGCCGCTGAAAAATTAGGTAAGAGCTTAGAAGAGGCATGGGAAGAAGTTGGATATTTATTAGAGGACGAGTTTGGAGAGTTATATAACGCCTTTGAAACTATGGTTATTGAAGGAAAAGAGGTCTTAGATGATTTAGAGATTAGTGAAGAATGGAAGAATGTCTTATATGAGGTTGCTAAGGAGAGTATTGAACTAACAAATGTTGAGGTTGAGGGAGTTATTGAAATGAAATCATATGAGCCAGATGGAATTAAGAGAATAAAGAAGGCATTAACAACTGCTTTAAAGGCAAATCCTTATGAGGATGTTGAGGTTGAAATAACATATATTGGAGCTCCAAAGTATAGGGTTGTTGTTATAGCTCCTGATTATAAGAGTGGAGAGGAAGTTTTCAAAAAAGTTTGTGAAAAGGCAGTGGCAACAATTAAAAAACTTGGTGGAGAGGGAAGTTATTATAGAGAGAGTAAGAAATAAACAAAGTGGTAGAGATGAGAATGAGAAAATGCCTAAAATGTGGAATCTATACATTAAAAGAAATCTGCCCAAAGTGTGGAGAAAAAACAGTAATTCCAAAACCCCCAAAATTTTCCATAGAAGATAGATGGGGAAAGTATAGAAGGATGTTAAAAAGAGAATTAAAAAATAAAAATAAATTAGGGTAATTTTTCTTTTTTTATTTATATTAAAATTTTACATTTTTGGGATATCATGCAACTTAGATTATCATCAGGAAATATATTAAATGAGAAAGTTCATAAAGTAGGAGTCATAGCCCTTGGCTCATTCTTAGAAAATCATGGAGTTGCATTACCAATAGACACTGATATAAAAATAGCATCCTATATAGCTTTAAAGGCATCTATTTTAACAGGAGCTAAGTTTTTGGGAGTTGTTATTCCATCAACCGAGTATGAGTATGTTAGACATGGCATTCACAACAAACCAGAGGAGGTCTATCATTATTTAAGATTTTTAATAAATGAAAGTAAAAAAATTGGTGTTGAGAAGTTTTTAATAGTTAATTGTCATGGAGGGAATGTATTAATTGAGAATTTTTTAAAAGATTTAGAGTATGAGTTTGGAGTGAAGGTGGAGATGATAAATATAACATTCACTCATGCATCAACGGAGGAGGTTTCTGTTGGTTATGTGATTGGAATAGCCAAGGCGGATGAAGATACTTTGAAAGAGCATAACAATTTTAAAAAGTATCCAGAGGTTGGAATGGTTGGGCTAAAAGAGGCAAGAAAAAACAACAAGGCAATAGATGAAGAGGCAGAGGTTGTTGAAAAATTTGGAGTTAATTTGGATAAAAAACTTGGAGAAAAGATTTTAAATGAAGCAATAGAAAAGGTTGTTGAAAAAATAAAAGAAATGATAAGGTGATATTATGGGTTGGGATAATGCCCCATCTCACATTTGTAGAGGAGGGGATTTAAGGGGCTTAGCTTTTTGTTGCCCCCCAATAAAGTATTGCCCTATTCATAAAGCTTTGGCTATATTAAAAATGTCCCCTGAGGAGTTTATAAAAATAAAAGAGGACTTTGGGAAAAGAACAAAACTCGGCTTAGGAAAAAATACATGCTTTGGTAGCTTAGTGTGGTGCTGTAAAATAACAAAACCCTGCCCTTATAGGGATTATGAACTTGCCAAAAACAACATAAGCCCAGATGAGTATATGGAACTAAAAAAACAACTTGCTGAGGAGATTATAAGGAATAGCCAATTTTTTAAAGAGGCAGTGGAAGTTTTTGTTAAAAAAGGTATCCCAAAGGATATCGCTGAAAAATGTATCTTAGAGACAGGAGATTTAAAGAAAGCTTATGAAATGGCTATAAAAATGATAGATAAAGGTTAAGATATAGAAATCCTATTCTCTTGGAATGACTTAAACATGTCGTATTCCTCTTTTGATAACTTATAAATGTAATATTTAACATCTTCAACTATACATATGCTTTTTAATAACCTATAACTCTTTTCCCCATTATAATTATTTAAAAAGGCATATATCGGCTTTCCTTCCTTAGCTACTATATAGCCAACTTCACTGCCCTCTATTTTAATTAAACATGTGCCATTAGATAAAGCATCCATCAATGAAGCATTTTCTAAGATTATTGATTCTTTTGATGATGTTATGTTTCTAATAACCTCCTCAATAGAGTCACCAACTAATAAAACTCCCTCAGGATATTTATTCCTTAATAAATTTAATTCCTTATTATTTATTTTTTCAATCTTTGCAATTATTTCACTAACTGCAAATGTTGTTTTTAATTTGCTAATTGCTTTTTTTCCAAATAAAGTTCTTTTACCAAAATAGACGGCAAAAATTTCCTTTCTATTTTTATAAATGACAACTGCCTTTTCATTTTTAAATCTTTTTGGAATAAAAACAACTTTTTCCAAATTAGTTATATATCTGTATATATTATTATATGAGTTTAAAATAATCTCATTCTCAAAAACCAAACTTAATTTTGAAATTTCAACAATAGATTCATCTGGTTTAAAATTTTTTAAGGCAGATTTTATTTCCTCCTCACTACCTTCATAAATCTCTATCAAAAACTCATCAGGAATTTGGGAAAATATCTCCTCTAAACTTTTTTCTCTACCGTTAAGCTTTGATGAGATAAGTTTTGAATTAATATAAAAAAGTAAAGCGTCATCTATCCTAATAATTCCAGTAAAATTAGCCAATCCAGAAATAACCTCTTTTAAATCTTCAATCCTTCCATATTTTGAATACACTTTTTTCATAGTCCCACAAAAAATAAAACGGCGCAGGGGGGGAATCGAACCCCGAGGGCTCTCGCCCTCGACGGATCTGAAGTCCGCCCCGGGCTACCAAGCCCGGTACCCCGCGCCACG
>JAMOTQ010000147.1 GCA_027068365.1 Methanocaldococcus sp. | reverse complement strand
TGCATCTAATAAAAATTGGTGGCTCGCTAACTTATGAAGCAGAGCCATTATTAAAGGCGTTAAAAAACTATGCAAGAGAAAAAAATAAAAAGATAGTTATCATTCCCGGTGGCGGGGACTTTGCAGATGTTGTTAGGAAAATAGATAAAACTTTAAATATTTCAAACTCACTATCTCACAAACTTGCTATAAAATGCATGGATTTAATTGGAGAGGTCTATGCTGAAATTGGAGATATAAAAGCTTATGATACATTATTTGATTTAAAAAGAGAGATAGAAAAAGAAAAGATAGCCATATTATTACCTTCAAAAATTTTGCTATCAACTGATATTGCTGAGCATTCCTGGGCTATAACATCTGATTCATTAAGTTTATATATTGGGAAGTTGTTAGATGTTAGGGAAGTTATAATAGCAACTGATGTTGATGGCATATATGATAAGTTCCCAGGAGGGAAACTATTAAATATTATTAATGCAAATGACATTAAAGGTTTAACATCCGTAGATGAGAAATTCCCAATTCTTTTAAAAAAATTTAAAATGAATGCTTATGTTGTTAATGGCAGATATCCAGAAAGAGTTATAAATATCTTAGAAAGAAAAAACACCATACATACAAAAATTGTAGGAACTTAAACATCTATGAGAAAATAGTTTAAAAAATTTAAAAATAAGGTGGGAAAAATGAAATATGTTTGCACAAGCTGTAACGCTGAAATTGCTCCAAGAGAAAAGGCAACAAAATTCCCATGCCCAAACTGTGGAGAAGTAGAGATTGTAAGATGTGAAAGATGCAGAAAATTAAACAACCCATACAAATGTCCAAAATGTGGGTTTGAAGGACCATAAAACTGAAAGAATACTTTAAATATCCTAATTATCTATAAGCTCTTAATAAATAGTGGAGGGAAAAAATGGCAACAGTGTTGGCAAAAATAAAAATCATGCCAAAAAGTCCAGAAGTTGATAAAGAAAAGTTAAAAGAAAAGATTAAAGAGGTCTTAGAAAAGCAGGATGTAGCTATAAGAGGATTGTTTGATGAACCATTAGCTTTTGGTTTATATGCTATATACACAGTTATTGAAATGGAAGAAAGAGAGGGAGGAACAGAGCCGATAGAAAAAGCACTGGCAGAGATTGACGATGTTGAAAGTGTTGAGACAGTAGAAGTTTCATTAGCATAAATTTTAATACTTTTTTTAATTTTAAGTTAAAATTGATTTTTGTTTTACTGTTTCCTCCTTATTCGTAAATTATATATAACACTTTAAAAATTTTATATTCTTACATTCCAAAATCTTATATAGCGGCATTGTTAAATTAATCTAAATTAATTAAATTAGAGTTTAAACAATAAAAACAAAAGACCATTGGATTTCTAAGATTGAAGGTGATAATAATGGGTAAATTAAAATACAAAATACAAGTTAATCCTGAAAAAACAGCAAGAGCTATGGGAAGAAATATTCCAATATCAAGGAAACATGCAAGAGAAATATGCAAATCAATAAATGGGATGAAATTGGATGAGGCAGTAAAGTTCTTAGAAGATGTTATTGCAATGAAAAGACCAGTGTTATTTAGAAGACACTGTAAAAAAGTAGGGCACAGAAAAGGAAAACTCGGCTGGCATGCAGGTAGATACCCAGTTAAAGCGGCTAAGGCAATCTTAAAGATATTAAACAATGCCAAAGCAAATGCTGAATACAAAGGGTTAAACACTGAAAAGTTAAGAATAAAACACATCTCAACAAACAAGGGAATAACAATAAAAAGATACATGCCAAGAGCATTTGGTAGAGCAACTCCTAAGTTCCAAGAAACAGTCCATATACAAGTTATCTTAGAGGAATACCACTAAAATAAAATAAAAAGGTGGAATCCATGATAGAAAGAACATTTATTAAAGAAAATGTTAAGAAATTGTTAATTGACGAATACTTCAAGAAAGAGTTAAGTAGAGCAGGATACAGTCACTGCGAGATAAGAAAGACCCCAATAGGAACAAAAATCATTATCTACGCTGAAAAACCAGGTTTCGTTATTGGTAGAAGAGGTAGTAGGATTAGAGAATTAACGGAAAAGTTAGCCAAAGAGTTTGGCGTTGAAAAACCACAAATAGATGTTAGACCAGTTGAAAATCCAGATTTAGATGCCCAAGTTGTTGCTCAAAAAGTTGCTCAGTCATTAGAGAGAGGGCTACATTTCAGAAGAGTTGGACACACTGCTGTAAGAAGAGTTATGAATGCTGGAGCTAAGGGGGTTATAGTCATCATCTCAGGTAAATTAACCGGAGAGAGAGCAAGAACAGAAAAGTTCATGGCTGGATACATGAAACACTGTGGAGAACCTGCTGAAGAACTCGTTGATAAAGGAAGAGCAATTGCAAAAACAAAACCAGGAGTTATAGGAGTTACAGTAAAAATCATGAGACCAGATGTCTTATTGCCAGATGAAATTATAATTAAAGATGAAGAAGTTAAACATGTGGTAGAAGAGGAACAATAAAGGTGAGGAAACATGGCTATATTAAGAGCAGATGAGTTAAGAGGCATGTCAATGGAAGAATTAAGAGAAAAACTCGTAGAATTAAAAAGAGAATTATTAAAAGAGAGAGCAAGCAAGGTAGTTGCTGGAGCTCCTTCAAATCCAGGTAGAATGAGAGAAATTAAAAGGACAATAGCAAGAATATTAACAATAATGAATGAAAAGAAAAGAATGGCATCTCAATAACAACAAAAAATTTAAATACCCTACCTTAATATTATTTACTATACTCAATTACTTAATGGCATATAAAATACAGAGGTGCAGTGATGCCAGAAATCTGTCCAAGATGTGGATTACCAAAAGAACTATGTGTTTGTGAAGAAATAGCTAAGGAAGAACAAAAAATAAAAATATACGTTACAAAAAGAAGGTTTGGTAAATTAATGACCATAATTGAAGGTTTTGACACAAGCGTTATTGACTTAAAAGAACTTGCTAAAAAATTAAAAGATATTTGTGCCTGTGGAGGGACTGTTAAAGACAATACAATAGAACTCCAAGGAGACCATAGGAAAAAAGTTGCCGAAGAACTCGTTAAAATGGGTTTTTCAAGGGACTCAATTGAAGTCAGGTAAATTTGGCCTTTATTAGATTATTTTAAAAACTAATAAAAAACTAATAAAAGGGGACGCGGATACTCGTAAGAGTACACCCCGTCCCCGTAAAACGGTTGGGGCATTATGATAACTCCTCACAATATATTAAGGCATGAACTTATAGGGCTTAGAGTAGAGATTGTTGATGCAAAAAACAAAGCGATGGTAGGGATTAAAGGGAGAGTAGTGGATGAAACAAGAAATACATTAGTGATAGAGAAAGAGAATGGCAAAGAAGTGAGGATTCCAAAAGACATTGCAATCTTTGTATTTCAATTAAAGGGATGTAAAGTGAAGGTTGATGGGAGATTA
>JAMOTQ010000146.1 GCA_027068365.1 Methanocaldococcus sp. | reverse complement strand
AGGATAAACCTTTCTTGCGGCTGGTTGCTGCGGGGTTTCACCACCAGTCGTGGGCTTGCCTCAGCCCCAACCCCTTCGGATTGGGGACGCATCTCAATTGCATCCTATAATGAAGAGTTGTTATATGCAATGTTTTTAGGATTAGAACAATAAATTGAATAAATGAATAAGTTATTAATATTAAGTTATAAATATATCGTGAAGAGAAGATTATTGTAAAATGTTAGGAGTGTGGGATGCATGGATGAGATTGATATTAAAGTTGGAGATTATGTAGTTTATATAAATACTGGGACAAAGGGGAGAGTTGTAGATATAAGAAAAGATGAAAATGGAGATATTTGGGTTGTGTTAGATAACAATTTAATGTATAGGCCTCACCTATTGAGAGTCATTGATAAGTCAAAGATAACTGAAAGAAAAGAAGATATTGATGAGGTTGTTGAGGAGTTAGAAAAAGAGGAATTAGAAGAAGGAAAAGTAATGGATTTAGATTTAGGAGATGCCTGTGGAGCAGGATAACTTATTATTTTATTTATTTTCATTTTTAAATTTTAAATTCATAAACTTAATATTGGTGATTTAATGCTCTCTGACTATGAAGAATTTTTGAGATTGGAGAAAGCAAGAAAAATTATCTTAGAAATATTAAATGAAAAAGGTAGAGACGCATTATATGATTTAAGTGGGTTATCTGGGGGATTTTTAATAGATGAAAAAGATAAAGCTTTATTAAATACTTACATTGGAGCATCTTACTTTGCAGAGAAGGTTAATGAATATGGGCTTAGACATTTGGGTGGAGATGAGGATGATAAATGTGTTGGTTTTAATAGGACTTCTTCGGCAATTTTAGCTACTATATTGGCATTAAAACCAAAAAAGGTTATTCACTATCTTCCAGAACTTCCAGGACATCCTTCAATAGAGAGAAGTTGTAAAATTGTTGATGCGGAATATTTTGAGTCGGATAAAATGGAGGATATTTTAAATAAATTAAATAAAATAGA
This sequence comes from Methanocaldococcus sp., assembly GCA_027068365.1. Taxonomy (GTDB): domain Archaea; phylum AGJL01; class Methanococci; order Methanococcales; family Methanocaldococcaceae; genus Methanocaldococcus. Next base: position 17,391 of record JAMOTQ010000146.1, on the reverse strand, counting down.
TGGAAATACTTTGGTTGTTATTACCGGTTCAACTATGGATTTGAAGGTTATTGAACTTGAAAACTTTAAAAAAGTTATTGATACAGCCAAAAATAAAGGAGCTATTGTTTTTGTTGATGATGCTTCTGGGGCAAGGGTTAGGTTGTTATTTAACCAACCTCCGGCATTAAAATTGGGGGCTGATTTAGTAGTTACAAGCACTGATAAACTTATGGAGGGTCCAAGAGGTGGTTTATTAGCTGGAAAAAAGGAACTTGTTGATAAAATATATATTGAGGGAACTAAGTTTGGTTTAGAAGCTCAACCCCCTTTATTAGCTGGAATGTATAGGGCTTTGGAAAACTTTAATTTGGAGAGAATTAAAAAAGCTTTTGAAAGAGCTAAAAACTTTGATTTATCTAAGATTGAAGAATTAAATGAGGAGCTTAAAGTAATAGATAATAACATAAATATTGTTTGTGAAAGGACACCAACGGGGTTTGTAATAAAGAGAGTTTATAAGGATGAGGTTATAAACATCAAAAAGCTCATTGAGATTGGATTTAATTTGTTAGAAAATTATGGGATAATAACTATAACAGTAGCAGGTATGCCTGGAGCGAGTAAAAGTTTAAGGATTGATTTAACTTCAAGGGATGCTGAAAGGGTTGATGATGATTATATAATAAATGCAGTTGTTGAATCTATAAAATTGGCTTTTAAAAATTAATGAAAAAAAGGGGTATTAAAATTAAATCTCTTTATAATTATTTAAATCTGAAAATCTAACAACCTCATGCATTGCTCTCAGCTCAATGGGTATTTCATTTTCTTTTAATAATACTAAGGGATTTGTTCCCCCTAATGTTACTACTCCACACATGTCCTTATTTACGTGGATACCATAAAGTTCATTATTTGGCTCCCCTATATCTTTAATTCCATTCCAATTTAATTTTTCTAAAATTTCTTCTAATTTTTCTCTTGCAACCCTATGCACTTCTCTAAATCCTGCTAAAAATGTTTTTTCACAATCAACAGAATTAAAGAAAACTTCATGAGGGTCTAACGATGAACCATCATAGCCAATTATATCAATAAATCTCTCTTTATCTTCAGTTATCTCCAAAACTCCCCCATATCTTGGAATAACAGGAATTGAATTTTTTAGGAATATCCCATCTAAGGTTACAGCACATATTGTTTGAATTTTTATTTTATCATTTTTTTCAATAATTCCGAATCTATCAGATATTCCCAAACCTTTTTTATATGCCTCTTTCAATAAATCCAGTGCTTCATCAATATGCTTTTTCTCAATAAATGCAGTATTTACAACTACATTTCCGTCTCCTTCATCTATGTCATAGGTTACTTTTGCCATGGCATTGAACATCTTTGATAGAGCAGTTTTTATTCTTATATTTGCTTTCTTTGTTACAATTTCTCTTGGATTCTTTTTAATTTTATGGAGTGATTCTAATCTAACAATTGATGACATTGGAGACATTTCAACACAGTAGTTGTTTTCAACAAATGGAGCTATTGGTGTTAATCCGCCAATCAAAGCAACACCAACTTTGTCATCCCCAACGTCCAATCCAAGAACATTTTCTGTTCCATAGCTAATTATACATTTTAATTCATCTTTTTCTAATATATTTTCAAATCTATCCAAAAACTCAACTCCAAAGCATCTAAAATTTGCTGGTAAGTAACCTTCTCCATTCTCTATAATACCAATAACATCAGTTTCTTTCTTTTCGATAAATGCTCTCAATGGGTCTATTGATGTGGATTTATATTTTATAACTTCTTTAAATTCTACTGGCTCTCCATCTTCATACTTAACAATTCCAGCACATACATGAATTGGAAATATACCATTCTGTAAAAGTATGTTATCAAAGTTTAATGAGCAAAGAGTATTTATCTCAACAAATTTCTCTCTATCTATAATTCCTACTCTATCACCAACAGCCAAGCCAGATTCATAGACGCTCTTTATTATTTTTAAAACATCGTTAAAATCTGTATAAACATGGCATCTATTAATAACCACATAGCCAAGCTTATAATTGGCAGATATTGTTTTTTCCAATATGTTTGAATATATGCTTCCCAATCTATAAGATATATTTGCCTTTTCTAACTCCTCTAAACCTTTCTCAGTTATAACTCTTCCAGCATATCCAACTTTTTTTGTTAGTTTCATCCCATCTAATAACTTTAAATGATACCTAACAGCCCTCTCTCCAATCTTATAACCTCTCTTATTGAGTTCTTTGGCTATAATCTTAGCCCCTACTGGCTCTTTTGATTTTGATAAAATATCTAAAATTTCTATTAATTTCTTATCAAGGTCTGCCATTATTACCACCTAAAACAAAAATAAATAAAAATAACCATAAGAAAATAAAATCTAAATAAAGAAAATAAATTATTTGTCTAATCTCTCTTTTAACAACTCAATAACTCTCTTTGGCTCTGCCCTTCCCCTTGTTAATCTCATCACCTGCCCCATTAAGAAGTTTAACGCCTCTTTCTTACCGCTTAGATAATCTTCAACTGCCTTTGGATTGTTTTTAATTGCCTCTTCAACTGCTTTAACTAAAGCGTTTTCATCTTTAATTACAGTTAATCCAAGCTCTTCAACTATCTCTTTTGGTGTCTTCTTTCCTCTATTTATTACCAACAAATCAACTATCTCCTTAGCAATCTTTTGAGATATAACTCCATCTTTAATTAGTTTTATTAACTCAACTATATGCTCCGCTTTAACTCCACTCTCATACAAATCTACTTTGTGATACTGCAAACTTCTTCTTAACTCGTTTCTAATCCAAGTTACCGCTAAATCAACGTTCTCCTTACTAACCCCTAAGGATTTAACAACATTTTCAAACATCTCAGCCATGTCTAAGTCAGAAACTAACACCTTAGCATCTTCCTCATCTATACCATATTCCTCAACAAATCTCTTCCTTTTAGCTAAAGGAGTTTCTGGCATCTTTTCCTCTATTTCCTTAACCCATTTTTCAGAGATAACTATTGGCTGAATGTCCGGGTCTGGGATGTATCTGTAATCTTCTGCTGTCTCTTTGCTTCTCATCGCCTTGGTTATCATCTGACTCTCTAAGAAAGCCCTTGTTTCCCTCTTAACCTCTCCCCCTCTTTTAATAATATTTTTTTGCCTAATTAGTTCATATTTTAAAACTTTATAAACCCCTTTAATTGAATTGACGTTTTTAACTTCAACCCTATTTCCTTGAACACCCATGTATTCAATGGATATATTTACATCAGCTCTCATCGTCCCTTCTCCTCTTAAACAGCCAAGGTATCTAAACAATGTCATCAATTGCTTTAAAAACTCTCTCGCTTCTTCTGGGCTTTTTATATCTGGCTTTGTAACAATCTCAATTAATGGTGTTCCACTCCTATTATAATCAACTATTCCAAAGCTTGGGTTGTATTGCCCAGGGTCTTCCTCTAAATGGACTTCATGTATTCCAATGCCCATAAACTCTCCATCTATCCCAATAGGCGTTGAGGTTCTCTGATAACCGCTTGGTAAATCAGGATAGTCGTAATGCTTTCTTTGGAAGTATATATCTTTATCAACAACTATCTTACAACCAAGCATCTTTGCAACCATTATGGAAACTTCTACCGCCTTTTTGTTTGGTGGGAGGGGTTTAGCTCCTGGTAAACCTAAACAAACAGGACAAACATTCGTGTTTGGCTCTGCATCTAAATAGTTCGTTGAGCAGTTACAGAATAATTTTGATTTTGTATCTATTTGAACGTGTATTTCTAATCCACATTTCATTTTGACATCATCCATCCTCTTCACCCAAACATTTTATTTTTAAAATTTGAAATTCCATAAAATAAAAATAAATAATAATGTTAGCTTTTTGGCTTTAAGACCTTTGGACCTCTTGATAATGCAGTTATTCCAGTTCTTGCCATTTCTTTAATTCCTAATGGTTTAACTAAGTCAATGAACGCGTTTATTTTATCTTCACTACCTGTTATTTCTACAATTAGAGATTCAGGGCTTAAATCAACAACATTTCCCCTAAATATGCTTGTATATTGAATAACTTGTGATTTTGCACTTTCTGTTGGTGCATATATTTTTATTAGGCAGAGTTCTCTTTGAACGGATTTCTTTTCCTCTAACTCACTAACCTTTATAACATCAATTAATTTGTTGAGTTGTTTAATAACTTGCTCTAATATCTTATCATCACCATTAACAACTATTGTAACCCTTGAAATTTGTGGATTTTCCGTTATTCCAACGGTAATACTTGAAATATTAAATCCTCTCCTTGTAAATAACCCTGAGATTCTTTGCAATACTCCTGGCTTGTTTAAAACTAATGCGGAAATGACATGCCTATGTTCCATTATATTCACCAAATTCCTTTTATAGTAAGATTTAAAAATAATAAAAATAGATATTTAGTAGAACTCACATATGCTGGTTGCCATATTCCCAATTTTAATTTCTGTATTTTGGCAGGAAGATGGCAATAGTTTTGGATTCTTTTGTTGATTATTATTTTGATAGACCTTACTAATTTTTGGTTTTCTATTCTTCTATCTTTAAAGGGTAATAGGATTTATCCAAATAAAATATATATAAATTTTTGGGATGGTGGTTATGGTTTTATTGAAGTTTCACGGTGGTTGTCAGCAGATTGGAATGAGTTGTGTTGAGGTAGAGACACAAAAAGGAAGAGTTTTATTGGATTGTGGAATGACGCCAGATACTGGTGAGATTCCAAAAATAGATGATAGGGCAATAGATGCAGTTATTGTATCTCATGCACATTTAGACCATTGTGGAGCTATCCCATTTTATAAATTTAAAAAGGTCTATTGCACGCATCCAACTGCTGATTTAATGTTTATAACTTGGAGGGACACTTTAAATTTAACAAAAGCTTATAAAGAAGAAGATATTCAGCAAGCAATGGAAAGTATTGAATGCTTAAATTATTATGAAGAGAGGCAGATTAGTGAAAACATCAAATTTAAATTTTACAATGCTGGGCATATATTGGGAAGTGCTTCCATATACTTAGAGGCAGATGGAAAAAAAATTCTCTATACTGGGGATATAAACGAGGGAATTTCAAGAACTCTACTTCCAGCAGATACGGATATCGATGAGATTGATGTTTTAATTATAGAATCTACTTATGGCTCTCCGTTAGATATAAAGCCAGCAAGGAAAACTTTGGAGAAGCAGTTAATTGATGAGATAGCAGAGACGATAGAAAATGGAGGAAAGGTGATAATTCCGGTCTTTGCAATTGGTAGGGCTCAGGAAATATTGCTGATTATAAACAACTATATGAGGAGTGGGAAGTTAAAGGAGGTGCCAATATATACTGACGGCTCTCTAATTCATGCTACTGCTGTTTATATGAGCTATATAAATTGGCTAAATCCAAAAATAAAAAATATGGTTGAAAACAGGATTAATCCATTTGGTGAGATAAAGAAGGCAGATGAAAGATTAGTATTTAATAAAGAGCCCTGTATTGTTGTTTCAACTTCGGGAATGGTTCAGGGAGGGCCAGTATTAAAATATTTAAAGTTGTTGAAAGACCCAAAAAATAAGCTTATATTAACTGGTTATCAGGCAGAGGGAACTTTGGGTAGAGAATTAGAAGAGGGTGCTAAGGAAATCCAGCCATTTAAAAATAAAATTCCTATAAATGGGAAGGTCGTTAAAATAGAATTTTCTGCTCATGGAGATTATAATTCATTAGTTAGGTATATAAAAAAGATTCCTAAGCCAGAAAAGGCAATAGTTATGCATGGGGAGAGGTATCAATCTTTATCATTTGCTATGACTATCTGGAAGACGTTAAAGATACCAACGTTTGTTCCTGTTAAGGGGACGATATTACCTATTTAAATGTATCTATTTTTTATAAATATTATAATTTTTTTAGATACTCAATAATGGTTCTTCTGGAATTTTCTCCTCTATGGTTGTAATTGTTGAGAAGTACTTTTTAAGTACTCCCATTATTCTTTTCAATATTTCTTTTTCCTCTATAACATCAAGGACTATTTTTGATTCTATAATAACATAAAGATTTTCCCCATAAAGTTTTAATGGATAAATGTATAGATAACTATCCTCCTTAAATATAACAACCTTTTTTATATTTCCACACAGTTTTTTAATATACTCAAATATACTTGAGGCAATTGCTCCAACTTCATCAGCATCTTTTAATGTAGTGGCTATAACTAAACCTTCATCATTAACAACAATAATATCCTCTATATCATAAGAAAGAGCTATTTCAACTAAATCAAATTCTTTGGTATATTCCCTATCTTCATCTGGAGCTACATAAGGCTTCAATTCTTTAAGATTTTCAATAATTTCCATTTCAATAATCTTATATGTTTTCTGTTCTTCCTTCTCCCTGTAGTAATATACTCCTACGCCAATTAAAATACCCACTATAAAAAGAATTAAAAAAATTATTATTACGTCCATATTACTACCTCTTCTACATTTTCTCTATTTGAACGTTTATTTTTATTCAATATGAATATTTATCCTTGAGGTGTATTTAGACATGTGTTCTTTAATTATCTTATCAATTTCAAATTTAACAAGTGAAGGGTCGATATCTTTTTTAATAATTCCTAAGATTTTCTTCCTTTTTACATTAACATCTCCAAATATGTAATATCTACCATTCTCCCACTTAATTTTAAGATCTACTGAAACATCACTAACACCGTCTAATATCTTAATCTTATTAACAATTTCACTTTCAATTTTTTCTTTTAGTTCTTCCAATTCTTCATCTGAAGGTCTAAATACATCCTCCAATAATGTTTCTATCCAATTTTCATCTGGCTCTTTTATTCCCAGTTTTTTCAATAGTTCTTCTCTTGAAACCTCTGACATCTCTGACTCTTCTTTTATCTCTTCGGCAATTGCTGCAATTTCTTCATGTTCTGAACTATCCTCTATTATATCTTTTTTCTCTTCTTTTTTGTCAAGGATTTTCATTTGTGGATATATTTCTAATACAATCTCTGTTTTTTTCTTGTTGTATTCATATACATCAATAATTGTATTTTCGTCTTTTAACATTTCTTCTACCTTTTTATATGCAGGTTTTCCTAACAAAACTCCCAAATCACATTCATAAGCCGCCGCTATCGGAGTTTTTCCTTCGTATATTATATAACCATTTTCAAATTTACCATCTTTTTTTCTATAAGCATTTATAAGGATATATTTATTATCTTCCAAGTATTTTTCAAAGTCCTTTACATTTGCCTCTATTAGGTTATCGAGTGGTATATCCAACTTTATGTTAATGTATGTCTCTTCACTTTCTTCTTTTGTTTCTCCTTCTATTTTTTTCTCATCTTTTTTCTTGGTTACTTTTTCTAATACAAAAATCTCAGGATATAACCATTTCATTAAATTTATTTTATCTTTATCGTATTTGTAGATGTCTATAATCTTGTTTTCATAATTTAACAGTTCGATGATTTTTTCCTTATTCCCAAAAACTTCTGTAGATTCATTATCGGTATAGTAGCATCCGACAATTTTTCCATCCTCAACAAAGATATAACCCTCGTGTAATTTATTTCCATCTTTAACTAAAATTAAAATATAGCCAGTGTTTATTTCCTTAATTATATCTTCCAAACTACCTTCATATAGTGTCTTTACATAATCTCCATCAACAACTTTTATCATATTTTTCCCTCATTTGTTATTTCCTTTTGTATATATTTTGTTATATAATTTATATATCTTTTTAGCTATTAAACCTGCAAATACACCTGCTCCGAATCCATTATCAATATTAACGACTACTATCCCTGGAGAACATGAATGCAACATAGTTAATAGAGGAGTTATTTTTATTCCATAAGATGTCGATGTCGGCACTCCAATAACAGGAATGTCAACCATAGATGCCACAACTGAGGGTAAAGCCCCTTCCATACCTGCAACAACAATAATGCAACAAACATCCTCTTCAATCATTTTTTTTAAAGCTGGAAACAATCTATGAATGCCTGCAATTCCCACGTCATATGAGGTTATAGCTTCAACTCCCATTATTTTTAATGTTTCTTTTGCCTCCTCGGCTATTGGAATGTCTGAAGTCCCTGCCGTTAATATACCAACTTTGCCTATTTTTTTAACTTCATAGTTTTTATTTTTTATTATTAATGTTTTCGCTTTTTTGTTAATTTTTATGCAGTAATTTTTTAAATTATACTTTCTAATTTCGTCACTAAGTTTTTCAATATCCTCTATTTTAGTTGCCAATGCAATGCCATTTTTTTCTGCAAGTTTTAAAGTGGCTTTAATTATCTCCCCTATATCTTTCCCTTTACCATAAACAACCTCTGGAACTCCAGTTCTAAACTGCCTATTAACATCTAATTTTAATTTATCCTCAATTTCTTCAAAATAATTAAGCTTTATTTGTTTCTCAATTTCATCTAAGCTTATATCCCCATTTTTAAATGCTAAAAGTAAATCTCTTAAACTCTTTCCCATTCAATCCCCTCTAAAACTTTTAGAAAAACATTAAACTCTTTCCCACTCAATTCCTTCCTTTTCGAGAAATTCAATATATCTCCTCCTATCCTCTCCCCTACATCCCTTCCAATCAATAAGAGCTTTATCTACTTCCATCTTACTGATAAGTTGATTTAAAACCTCCTCAGACACTGAGGCATATTTTGGAACTAAGTAACCAAAATAATATTTATCCTCTAAAGCGAGTTTTGTAAATTTTGGGGCATAATGTCCTCCACCAAAGCCAATAGCCCTAACTTTTTTATCATAATTTTTGGATTTCATTGCTTCTATTGCCTCTAAAACTGATTTAGCAATTATTTCCCCTGCCTCTTTTAAAACCCATTCTCTCTCACTACTCCCAATCTCAACGAATACCGTTGGAGCTTTTAAATCAGTTGGTGAGTGATGAACCACTTCAAAAGAGACATCAAACTCTTTAATTTTACCATTTTTATAATAGATTTTGTAGTTTTTGTAAATATTTTTCAATAAAAGAGTGTTTAAAACAGCATCACATGGGCAAACTTCTTTTGGATTACCCCCAAATTCATTATTTTCAGTTAAATTTCCCGGAGTATGGACAGTTAATGATGGCTTGTTTGCCATACTTTTATGCTTTGATAAAAATATGTAATAATCTGCCTTTTCTAAATCATCATTTGTTAATGACAAAAGCTCCTTATCTGTCTCAAAAACATCAAAATACTCTTTTATGTGGTTGGCTATGTTTTTACTTGCCAAATCTTTATTTGATGCTATTAATAAAAACTTCATTTTATCCCCTCTCTTAAATGCCCCAATATATGTCCTGTTTCCTCTTTAATTATTTTTAACGCTGTTTTACATGCATTTACTGAGCCAGGAAGGGCATATATAATTTTTCCTTTATAGATTCCAGCCATTGCCCTTGATAGCATAGCTGAAAATCCAACCTCCTCATAACTCAACTTTTGAAAAATAATTTTAAAGCCATCCAACTCTTTTTCAATAATTTCCTTTAATGCCTCAACTGTAACATCTCTTTTAGCTATTCCAGTACCTCCAGTAAAGACAATACAATCTACATCAAAAGATTCAACTATATGCTCAACTATTCCTTTAATCATATTTTTGTTGTCAGGGATTATTGTATATATTTTAGCATTTAATTCCTCTTTTAATAGATTTCCAGATTTATCATCCACTTCTTTTCCTTCAATTAAATCGTTATATCGGCTATCACTTACAGTAATTACAGCATATTTCACATCTTTTATTCTTTTATGCATAATTTCACCAATTTTTAATATAATGTGAATATACAAATAAACAAATATAGATTAAAATAATAAAAAATTTTTAAATTTTAAAATGATTAATAAGTAAAAATAAATAATAAAAATTATAAAATAGGGATTTATTTCTTTAAAGCTAATTTTATGTCTTCAACTTTTACTGTTTTTCTTTTTGCGTGCTTGGCTAATTCTACTGCCTCCTTAGCAATCTCTAATGCAATCTCTTCAACTGCCTCAGCCAAGTATTCTGCTGCTGCTCTACTAACTCTCTCAGCTCCTGCCTTTTTTAATATTCTCTCAAATGGTGCAACTGGAAGCTCAGCCATAATACCACCTCACAATAGATTTTCAATAAATATTCTTACAAAATCCTTTATTTAAACTTTTCGGTTATTTTCATTTTTTGTGAAGGTCTTCGGAAAATTTTTGCATATATGGAGGATGAACATTAAAAAGTTAAACACTAAATTATAAAAAACATTATTATTTATAATGATTATTACAAAAAGTAGGAGTGGGATTTTATAGAATGGAAGAATCATAAAATCAGTATTTAATTGTGATATTTATGATTATTACCGTAGCTTCTGGTAAGGGAGGAGTTGGAAAGACAACAACATCAGCATCTTTGGCAGTAGCACTTGCTAAATTGGGTAAAAAAGTTTTAGCTATTGATGGAGATATATCAATGGCTAATTTGGGAGTTTTATTCAATATGGAAAAGAAAAAACCATCTTTACATGAAGTTTTGAGTGGAGAGGCAGATGTTAGAGATGCAATTTACAAACACAAAACGGGAGTTTATGTATTGCCAACGAGTTTGTCATTGGAGGGCTATAAAAAATCAGATATTGATTTGCTTCCAGATGTTGTTAATGAGGTAGCTGATGATTTTGACTATGTAATTATAGATGCCCCAGCTGGATTAAATAGGGAGATGGCTACTCATTTAGCTATTGCCGATAAACTTTTACTTGTTGTTACTCCAGAGATGTTTTCAATTATTGATGCTGTTAGATTAAAAGAGAGTGCTGAGATGGCAGGAACTCCATTAATGGGTGTTGTGTTAAATAGGGTTGGGAGGGACTTTGGTGAGATGGGAAGGGATGAGATTGAGATGTTGATAAAAGGGAAGGTTTTAGTTGAAGTTCCCGAAGATGAAAGTGTGAGAGCAGCGGCTTTAAAAAAGATGAGTGTTATTGAATATAAAAAGAATTCTCCAGCTTCTCAAGCTTATATGAAATTGGCTTCAATAATAGCAGGAGTCCCTATTTATGCTGAAGATGAAATTAGAATAGTAAAGAAAGAGAGTTTCATTGACAAAATTAAGAGGTTATTTGGGATGTATTAATTATTCCAAATTTAAAAATTTTAATTATCATCCTTTTCCAAATAAACAGTATATGTTGGGAATGCCATCTCTATTCCTTCTTTTTCAAACTCTTCCTTTATTTTTAAGTTTATTTCATCAACTGCGTTTAAATAGTAATCAAATCCTATATTTCTGACAAAATATTCAACCCTCAAATTTAGAGACCAATCTCCATACTCCATAAAATGAACTCTATAAGGAGGAAGAGTAGCTGGATGATTTTCAACAATATCCTTTATTATCTCCTTAGCTTTTTTAATTTTTTCAACTGATGTGTTGTAAGTTAAGCCAATGGTTGTTAAAACCCTCCTCCTATCTCTAACTGTTAAGTTTTCAATCTCCGATTTTAACAATTTTGAATTTGGAACCGTAATTAATGTATAATCAAAAGTTCTAATTCTTACACTTCTTATTCCAATTTCCTCAACAATTCCCTCTACATCTCCAACTTTAATCCAGTGGTTTATACTAAATGGCTTGTCCATCAATATCAAAATTCCCGCAATAAAATTTTCTATCGTATCTTGCATAGCCAAAGCCAAAGCTAAACCCCCAACCCCCAAACCAGCCAATAAAGCAGTGATGTCATATCCAACAGAGCTTAAAGCCGTTAATATACCAAGTATTATAATTATTATTTTTGTTATTTTCTTTAATGGTTTTATTATATGTTCATCTAACTCTGTCTCTGTTTTTTCAGTAAATGGAATTAAATAATAATCAAACAACCCATTTACAAATCTAACTAAAAAGTATGTGGCTGAGAGGATAACAACAACCTTGATTGCGTTATCTATCAAACTAAATATATGGTTTGGCAGGGTTAAAAATCTCAGTCCAAAATAAAAGAACGCTACAACCACCAAAACTATAATTGGCAAATCTAATGCATCCAATATTATGTCGTCAAGTTTTGTTTTTGTATTGTTGATAATTTTTTTAATGCGTCTCTTTATTATCCTATCAATAATCCTTCCTATAACAATACCAAACAAAGTTAGGGTAATAAAAATAATTATGCTATCTAAATTATTTCCAAAAATCTCCATTCACATATCACCCTTTATAAAACCTTCATAGAACAAATAATATTAAAAATTCACAAAAATTAAATAATTACTTTCTTCCCCTTTGAATTTCATAAATCCTTTTAACATCTTCTATTGTATTTATATCATCTTTCCCTTTGTCAAATCTAAACCTCACAACTCTTGGAAATCTCAAAGCATAGCCACAAGGATACTTATCAGATTTTTGAATTTCCTCATAAGCAACTTCAACGACTATCTTTGGCTCTACTTCAACCTCCTCCCCCAAATCCCTAATAATAATTTTATCAATCTCCTCCTTCAAAAACTCTAAATCCGCCTCAGTCAATCCAGTTCCCACATGTCCAATAGGGTAGAGATTTCCCTCCTCATCCCTAACGCAAATCTCAAATGAACCATACCAGTCCTTTCTCTTCCCCATCCCCCTCTTTGCCTTTGTAATAACAACATCCAAACTTTCCAATGTTGGTTTAAATTTATACATCGTTCTAACTCTACTCCCAGGAGTGTAAGGGGCTTTTAAATTTTTAATCATAACTCCTTCATGCCCAATGGATAGAGACCAGTTATAAAATTCCCTCGCTTCTTTTGCATCACTTGTAACTAACTTATAAGATATGTCAATTATCTTATCTGATTTAAGTTCCTTCTCTATTCTCTCCCTTTCAGTCCTCCAATCATTTTTATATCCAACAATCTCCTCTAAAACCTCTCTTCTCTTTTCAAACTCCTCATCTATAAAAGAGACGCCATCTTTATAAAGAATATCAAATAAATAAACCCTCAAATTTATTTCTTTCATCATCTTTCCAATATCATATTTCCTTCTAAACCTTCTAAGTATATCTTGGAAAGGTCTTGGCTTCCCTGTCTCTTTATCTATTGCTACACACTCTCCTTCAACAATTAATTTATCAACATTAATTTTTTTTACTGCTTCAACAATCTCTGGAAGGGCATTCGTAACATCCTCCAACCTCCTACTATAAATCTTAACCTTATTCCCCCCTTTATGTATTTGAACTCTCGCCCCATCATATTTTGTTTCAAATTGAGCCCTACCCATCTCTAACAATGCCTCTTCAATTGAGGGAGCTAATTGAGCCAACATTGGTTTTATTGGTCTAAATAATTTTAATTTTAGCTCTTTACTTTCCAAATCATCCATTAACAATTTTTCAGCTAAAAGTCCAATGTCATTAGTTATGGCATATATCTTTTCTAACTTTTCTTTTGGAACATTAAAATAAACAGATAGAGCATCCAATATTGTTGGGACATTCATCCCAATCCTCATATCCTCCAATATTAACCTTGCTAAATACCTGCACTCTATTGGTGAAGCCCTTAAAAATAAACTGCTTATTAACCTTAACTTTTTCTTTTGTGAGCCCTCCCCTTCAATCTCTCCAACCCTCTTTAAGGTCTCATAAACCTCATTTACAGTTAATGGTTGAAATAACAGATATGCCTGCTTAATCTTTGATTTTAATTGCTCTATTGCTAATCCAATATCTCCCGTCTCTTTAATTTTTTCTAATAGTTCATCTTTATTAATCCCTATGGAAGTAATTGCGTTTATTAAAAGCTTTTCTCCAACTCCAAGCTCTCTCTCATCATATTCAGGATAAACCCTTCCTATTGCCATATAGCAAATCTTTTTTAAATCCTCTGGCTTACCTTTCTCTTTAACCATGTCAATTAATTTTATAAAGTAATCTCTCTTTTCCAATCTTTTTGTTGTTTTTTCAATCTTATCAAATATTTCACAAACATCCTTCCAGAGTATCATAATCTCACCTAAAAATAAAAATATAAACTCTTTATAATAATCATTCTCTAAAACCTTCCTTACCAATTAAAGGAACAAACGCCACTGGACCGCAATCTTTTATTATTACCTTATCCCCTCTCTTCTCAGCTAAAACCAATTTTTGTAAGTATCTACCAACGGGCATTAATAATTTACCCCCATCTTTTAATTGATTTATTAATGGCTTTGGAATTTTTGGACCTGATGCAGTTGCGTATATCCTATCATATGGGGCTAATGGCTCATATCCCAAAGTTCCATCCCCCACTACTACAATAACATTATCATAACCTAATTTTCTTAGAGTTCTTTCTGCCTTCTCAGCCAATTCTGGAATTCTCTCAATACTAACAACTAAACCATCTTTCCCCACAATTTCAGCAGTTACAGCCGCGTGATAACCACAACCAGTTCCAATCTCTAAAACTTTCATACCCGGCTTTAAATCTAAAAGCTCACTCATTAAACCAACCATGTGAATGGCTGAAATTGTCTGCCCGTAACCAATCTCTAATGGGGTATCGACATAAGCATATTTTTTTAAATGCTCTGGAAGAAACTCTTCTCTTGGAACTTTTAATAATGCATCAATAACTCTCTTACTTTTTATATATCCCTCTTTAATTAGTTTTTCAATCACTGCTTTCTTTTGTTCTTCTAAGTTCATCATATCACCACAAATATAAATTTTATATTTAATGATTAAAATAATCTTTGATGAAGTTATTTATTTTAAGTAGGGAGATAGCATATTTTTGGTGTTGTTTATGGTTGAGGAGTCATTTTTAACAGAAACACAAATTAAGGTTTTAAAATTGAGGAAAAAAGGTTTAACCCAGGAAGAGATAGCAAAGATGTTTGGGACAAGTAGGGCAAATATAAGCATGATTGAAAAACGGGCAAGAGAAAACATAAAAAAGGCATACAACACAATAAAAATTTATAATAGAATAATGGCTCCAATATCAATTGAAATTAAAGAAGGAACTGATGTTTTAAACATTCCCGATATTGTATTTAAAAAGGCAGATGAGGAAGATATAAAAGTGAAATATAATACCTTGGAACTTATAGAGTTTATAAAAGAAAATGCCTCTGAATTTATAGAAAAAAGAACAGTTAAAAAGAAATTTAAAATATACATACTTGAAAATGGAGATTTGGACATTGGAGGGTATAAATGAAAATTATAGAAGAAAGTCCAACAACAACCTTTTAGTAAAAGGTTAATCAAAACGGATGCATCACCTCACTACGCTCGGTGATACCTCTGAGAAATGGAGGGATAGTCAATGAAGATTATAGAAGAAATTCCACAAAAAAATATTGTTAAACTTATGCCTGAAAACTTAGACGATTTATGGGTTTTATATAATATTATTGAAGAAGGGGATAAAGTATTTGCAGTTACTGAGAGGAGGGTGCAAGATAAAGGAGACATGATTAGAGCAGATAGGGGGGCTAAAAAAAAGATGTTTTTAGGAATTGACGTAAAAAATGTAGAATTTGATGAAAATACAAAGAGGGTTAGAATTTTAGGAACTATAATTCACGGTCCAGATGATGTTCCTCTCGGCAGTCATCACACAATTGAAATTAAACCATTTGATGAGCTTTCAATTGAGAAAAATTGGAAAAAATGGCAAATAGAGAGGATAAAAGAGGCAATTGAGTCATCTAAAAGACCCAAGGTTTTAGTTGTTGTTATGGACGACGAAGAGGCAGATATATTTGAGGTTAGAGATTACAGCATAAAAGAAATTTGCTCAATAAAATCCCACACCTCAAAAAAATTAGATTATAAAATTAATGAAGAGCTTAAAAAAGAGTATTATCATGAGATAGCTAAGGTTTTGTTAGATTATGAGGTTGATAATATCTTAGTTGCAGGTCCAGGATTTGCAAAAAACAGCTTTTATAACTTTATATCCTCTCAATATCCTGAACTAAAAAATAAAATAGTTGTGGAGAGTGTATCAACAACATCAAGGGCTGGATTAAATGAGGTTATTAAAAGAGGGATTATTAATAGGATATACGCTGAATCAAGGGTTGCAAAAGAAACACAACTTATAGAAAAGCTTTTGGAAGAGATTGCTAAAAAGGGATTGGCTGTTTATGGTATTGATGAAGTAAAAAAAGCTTTGGAGTATTCAGCCATAGATACATTATTAGTTTCAGATAACTTAGTTAGAAATCACGAGATTGAAAAAATAATAGATACTACTGAGGAAATGGGAGGGAAAGTAGTTATTGTTTCCTCCGAACACGATGCTGGAAAACAATTAAAGGCATTGGGAGGAATAGCCGGTTTATTGAGATTCCCTATTGAATAAAACTTAGAATTTCATCAAAACGATGAATTAGATGAATGTATGAATTAAGGTTTTTGAACTCTTTTTAGTTCCTCCCTAAGTTTCAGGTTTTGGATAAATGTAACAATATCCCCATGAGTTTTTTCCAATATTCCCCTACATATATCTTGCTTCCTTCTCAAATTATCAACAACATGGTAATAATCAAAATTCATTAAAAATTCATATAATTCTTCCATAAATTTAAAGTATCTCTCAACCTCTGCCACATTATCATTTTTCATTGCCTCTAAAATTTCTCTCCTCAACTCTCCAATAACATCAGCCAATCCTAAAATGTAGTTCTCCTCTTTAATAAAATCAAGCTCTTTAAAACTTGGAATTTTACTATTAAATTTTATATTATATAATGCAAGTGCCTCAACAAATTCCTGCTGAGGGGTTGATAAGTAATTAACGAACTCCGGAAATGTTGCTAAGCTATTCAATTTTTTAATTTTTTCTGATATATCATTTAATTTATCTTTAAATTCATCTTTGTTATCTGATTTGTGAATTTTCCTGATTAACATGGCACAATCTCTTGTTATTTCCCTTGATAACTTTAAAATCTCCTCCCTAACCGAATCTTTATTTGCAAGGTAGTTTATTAAATAATTTATCTCTTCCATATTACCACCAAAAATTTTATATACCCAATTGTTAGTATTTGTTTATACAATCCTTTTCTTTTATTAATGTTCTCATTCCAAATGTCCAAGATAATGCAAACCTGAAAAGCCCAAGTAGGGCAATGACAGGTTTGCAAAATAAAAGCTATGCTATTTAGATATTAATCAAACAAAACACTCAATAAATAGATTTTAAAGATATCAATAAATATGTTGGAGGTTAGATTATGGGGTTAAACGTTAATAGACCAAGAAGAGGTTCATTGGCATTCAGTCCAAGAAAAAGAGCAAAAAGACCAGTTCCAAGAAT
>JAMOTQ010000145.1 GCA_027068365.1 Methanocaldococcus sp. | reverse complement strand
TTAAGCTTTTAATTTCTTTCTTCTCCAATATCTCATTTTTGGATGGTATCTTACTTCTCCCCTTGTCTTAACAATAACAAACAATGGAACTCTTCTATTCTGCTTTAATGCCTTAGCCAATCTTAATTTTTTCCCTAATGGCTTGTTGCTTCCCATCATCTCACCTAAATTTTCTTTTTTAAGCCAACAACCCTCGTTTGTTTATGTTCAGGGAAATATTTTTCTGGGCTTTCTCCTCTTTCTTTAAGTATGTGTCTAATCTCTGCCTCATAATCAGAGCTCAACTTAGTTCCACTCTTTATCTCTTCCAATATAAAAAATTCACTTGCCAAATGCCTCAAAGTTTTATAACCAAAGCCCATTAATGGAGTTATATATTGGATGTTTTTCTTCATCTCTAAACTCTGGATTTCTGGATAGCTAAGCTTTGGGACTTTGTCATCCCTTCTTGTCCCATCAGCTAAAACTTTATATTCATCAGCCAAAATTTCCAAGACAGTTTTATGGACATATTGTATAGCAGGGGAGGGATATTTGTGCTCAATAACCATGTCAGCAGCTTTTTCAACGATTTTCCTATCAAGAGTTATAACTTTATGCTCAAATCCTAAAATCTTAGCTGTTTCTTCAGCCAATTTATAGGAGGGAATAACACCAAAATTTATGGTTATTAGATGAGGATTATAGCCAAGTTTTTTTAATATCACTGCTGAGAGGGAACTGTCCTTCCCTCCACTAAAAAGGACATGAACATCCATAAGTTTCACTTTCTAATAATTTTGATGTCTCTCTTTCTCTTTGTCATTGCACTTATTCTTTCAAGTAAAGCTTTAAAGTCCTCATCTTTTAACGGAATTGGTAATCTACCAAGTTGAGCTAATTGAATTAATTGTATTTCAACTGCCTCGGCAAATTCGGGTCTTGCCAATCTTATTCTTTCCAATCTCTCCCTTGCTTCGGGAGTTAATATTTTTCTTAATAAAGCTCTTTTTTGCATTTCTGCCTCTAATAATGCCTCTTCTTGCTGTTGCTGTTCAGCAAGCTTTTTCTGCAATTCAAGAAGTTTCTTTTTTTTAATTTCTTCAACATCCATTTAGCATCCCCTTAGTATTTAGCAAGGGCAGGGATTTCGTTAATTATTTCATCCCTAACTTCCTTAGCAATGTTGTCTAAGAAACTTCTTCCTTTTGGAGTTACAACTCTTCCTTCAGGTGTCTTTTCAACTAAACCCAATTTTTCTAATTCTTGCAATGCCTTTCTTATGATGTTTCCACTACCTTTGTAGAAGTGTTCTGGTTCGTGTCCTCTATTCTTTCTTCCTCCATAAGCAGTTCTTAATCTTGAAACACCAACTGGACCATAGATATAGATTTTTCTTAAAATTGATGCACACCTTATATACCACCAGTCATCTTGTTCAGGTCTTCTCTCTCTACTAACTCCTGTCTTAACAAAATCTGCCCATTCAGGGACTTCAATATCCATCTCTTTTAATTTTTCAGCTGTCTTTTGAATTAACTTGTCAGCTGGAACATCATAGACAGTTACCATTTTTGCACCTCTTTCAGTTATTTTTAAATTTTGCTGGTTTTATCCAATTTATTTATTTTGTGTTTAAGATTTAAGTTTTTGTAATGTAAATTTTTATTGAGAATACATATAATTTAAACCAATAAAAACAAGCTTAGTATTAATTTGATTAGGTTATATTTATACCTTATTATTGTTGGAGAAATTGATGTCATACCTTAAAAGTTTAACTACACAAAAAAGAGCTTTTTCATTATCAATAATAAAATAAAAATAAAAATAAACCTAAATAATAAACTCAAAAAATAAAGTTTAAAACATTCTTAAAGTTTCAAATGGAGCCGGGGGTGGGATTTGAACCCACGTAAAGCGGATCTGCAGTCCGCTGCCTAGCCCCTAGACTACCCCGGCTCTTCAAACCTATGAGTTGCATACATAAACTATAAAGAAGTAGTATATAAATTTTATGGTTTTAACCTTTATAATATTTGCTCCATAAAATCCTTAAACATTCAATAACCATCCTCTTAGCAATCTCATCTAATGTATATGGAGTTATTGGCTCAAAGTCCCTAATAAATTTCTCAGTTCCTACAACTATATGCCCCTCTTCATCTAAATTTAAAAATTTAGCTGGACCTCTTGCATATTTAGCATCACAAACCTTTATTTTCTCATCTATACCAAAAACTCCATTAGTGCCAATAGTTTTAATACCTCTCTCTTTACAGTAGTTTATGATTGCCTTTGTTGTTGGAATTGTATCCCCGCCAGCTATGCATATCACTGCTATATCTCCTCTAATTAAATGAAGATTATCCTTGTTTATATTTTCTCTAAATACCTCAACCCTATCTTTAAAAAATCTCTTTATAAAATCTACTTTGTATTCTCCAACTTTTCCCCCCAATTTTCTATGAATTATATCATTTTCCTCTATCTTGGCATTGTCAAAAACATAAACTTTCTCTACCCCACCCCTATGCACTTCCAATAAATCAAAAACCACCCTAACCCCCAACCTCCCACATCCAATTATTGAAACTTCTCCTTTTGGTTTTAATTTCCTTTCCATCTCTTCAACATTCATAAATATCCCATATAAATAGAACTTTTCTATAAGGGAAAATATTTATTTAAGAAAATTTTAATGTTGTTCTATATATTAAAAAGTTATGGAGGGATTATTTTGATTTATGTTACTTTTACACCTTATGGTGCCTTTGGAGTTAAAGATAATAAAGAGGTTAATAAATTGGATGATATTGAATATAAAAAATTGTTTAATGAGGAAGATATTCCAGACATGATGTTTAAATTAAAGACACAGCCAAACAAAATAGCTGATGAGCTAAAAGATGAATGGGGAGATGAAGTTAAATTAGAAACGCTTAGCGTTGAGCCATTTAACATAGGAGAGTTTTTAAGAAACAACTTATTTGAAGTTGGAAGAAAATTGGGATACTTCAACAACTACGATGAATTTAGAAAGAAGATGCATTTTTGGAGCACTGAATTAACAAAGAAAGTTATAAAGAGTTATGCTCAGCAGAAGGATAAAATCATTATCCAAGTTGCAGAGGCAATATCTGATTTGGATAAAACGTTAAACTTGTTATCTGAGAGGTTGAGGGAGTGGTATTCTCTCTACTTCCCAGAGTTAGACCACTTAGTTAGTAAGCATGAAATTTATGCCCAACTAATAACAAATTTAAAAAAGAGAGAAAACTTTACTAAGAGCCAGTTGAAAAAAATTCTCCCTTCAAAATTAGCTGGAAAAATTGCTGAGGCGGCAAAAAATTCAATGGGGGGAGAGTTGGAGGATTACGATTTAGATGCTATTGTAAAATTTGCTGAGGAAATAAATCACCTATATGAAAAGAGGAAAGAGTTATATAACTACTTAGAAAAATTGATGAATGAAGAAGCTCCAAATATTACGAAACTTGCTGGTGTTTCCTTAGGAGCTAAGTTAATAGGTTTAGCAGGAGGATT
>JAMOTQ010000144.1 GCA_027068365.1 Methanocaldococcus sp. | reverse complement strand
TTAAAAAGGGTTTATTCCTTCTCTAAGTATGATTTTCTTATATAGTTCAATATAACCTTTTGCTCAGTTCTTGCTACAACTCTTCTTATCGTCTCTACTGCGTCAATGTTTGCTGATACGCTGTCAATTCCCCACTCAACCAACTTCTCAACTATGTGAGGTCTACTTCCTGCCTGCCCACAGATTGATGTCTTTATACCATATTTCTTACATGTTTTAATTACATGTTCAACCAACTTTAACACGGCAGGGTGGTCTTCTTTATAATACTTTGAAACCAACTCGTTGTTTCTATCTATTGCTATGGTATATTGGGTTAAATCGTTAGTTCCCAAGCTAACGAAGTTTATTCCTTCTTTTATAAACTCCTCAATAATTAAAGCCGCTGCTGGTGTCTCAACCATGATACCAAATGGCACATCCTTACCAAGCTCTAAACCAACTTCTCTTGCAATTTCTTTGACCTTTCTAACTTCATCTGGATGAGTTACAAGAGGAATCATAATTTCTATATTCTTATAGCCCTCTTCTCTCAATCTCTTAATTGCCTTTAACTCACATTTTAAGATGTCAACTTCATCCAAGCCCCTTCTAATTCCTCTCCAACCAAGCATTGGATTGTGTTCTATTGGCTCGTTCTCTCCCCCCTCTAAGCCCCTGAATTCATCTGTTGGTGCATCCAATGTCCTGTAAGTTACAGGTCTTGGATAGAATGCATCTGCCACTCTTCTAATTCCTTCCATTAACGCCTCTATTAATGCTTCCTCCCCTTCTTCCTCTAAAATCTTTCTTGGATGCTTACCTAAACCTAATATCATGTGTTCAGCTCTTAACAATCCAACTCCGTCAGCTCCTGTTGCCGCTGCTCTCTCAGCAACTTCTGGCATACTGACATTAACCTTAACCTCAGTAGCTGTAATAATTGGTGCTTGCTGGATAACCGCTGTTGTTTTTACCTCTGGTTTTTCTTCCTCAACTTTTTTAATCTCTCCTTCATATACAATTCCCTTTTCCCCATCAACCGTAACAATCATCCCATCTTTTAAAATCTCTGTTGCCTTTTTAGTTCCAACAACACAAGGAGTTCCAAGCTCTCTTGAAACAATTGCCGCGTGGCAGTTGAATACAACTATTGGAGTGTAATATTTAGTCCAAACAACATAGTTGTGGTTAAATTCATCATTCGCCTTAACTGTTATATTATAAACCTCTCCATAGTCCTCTCCAATCTTTCTTATTCTAATTGAGTAAATATCACTCTCTTTCAAGAGTTTGATTTTTTGTTTTATTTCCTTATTGCCTTTTTTATTTGCCTTACTTATGTAATCATCTAATTTGTTTATTCCAATGAATAACTTCTCTTTATAAGCTTTGTGTAAATATCCTCTATAATCAAACTCCCTAAGTTCTGGGAATATTTGAGATATGTCAATTAGTTTTTTGTCTTCAACAGGTTTTTTAAACTCTTTTAATTTATCTAATTTAATCCTTTTTGTTCTTTGCAATATGGTTTCTAAGTTGTTGTTGAAGTATATTACCGCTGTTGATTGCTTTTTAAATCTCAATCTTGGAATTATACCCAATCTATACAACCCAATAATTAAACCTTCAATCTTTTTGATGTGGGATGAGTTTTGATATATCTCAATTCTTCTCTTTCCACTTAAACATCCATCTCCATCAACAAATCCAGCTATTAAATCAGCTATCTCATCCTCAGTAGCATAAAGTGGAATTGTATTTATATTTTCTTCAATAAAGCCCAATATCTCAGAAGGCATTTTCCTACTTGTTTGGTATTCAACAACATCATTTCTATTTCCTATTTCAACAAACTTTCCTCCAATTAATTTAATATCCTCTTTAACTTTTTGTATAAACTCTTCCTTATCTTTAACACATTTTTGAGTAAATCTCACTCTTATTGGTTTTCCATCTCTTTTGACAATATGCCCATCTGAAAGAATTGCCCCTCCTAAATACATAACTTCTGCTAAACTCTCATATTTTTCCTCAATCATTGGAATGTAATCAATACTTAGAACGGACAAATTGTTATTTACAATGTCTTTTAATTCAACTTTACTAAGCTCTCCATTTACAAAGACAGGGAATTTATGGTCTGGTGTTATTTTTATTGTGTCTTTTGTATTTTTATTCTTTCTATAAACACCAATTTCATACCTCTTTGCCTCTCTTTTTTGTGCATCTATAACCTCTTTCCACTCTGTTTTTAATGTTTGAGCATTTAACCCCAAAACCTTTAATTTCTCCCCATTTTTAACTAACTTATAAACTTCTTTCATCTTCAAAAAGCCCCTATCAGTTAATATTTTTGCATCTCCTTCTATACAGGTTAATCCTCCCTCATCAGTTATTATGGCAGCTGCTTTTTTCATTGCTGGGACCATATCCGGTGTAGTCATCTTTGTAACTAAGATGTCTCCTTCTTTAACTTTGTCTATCTCGCTAATGTCATTAATTATTTTAACAACTCCTGTAGCTATACCTGGTGAAGCTCCAATACCTTTTAACAATATCTTTGCCTCAATATCTTCCTCTTTTGCTTTTTTCTCCTTTTTCCCTTTCTTTAATGTAGTTATTGGTCTTGCTTGGAGCATGTAAAACTTGCCCTTTTCATAAGCCCATTCAACATCCATTGGTCTTCCATAGTGCTTCTCTATATTTAATCCTATTTTAGCCAATTCTTTAATTTCATCATCTGATAAAACTTGTTTCTCCTTCATATCATCGGGAACTTCAACAACTTTTGTCTCTCCCTTTTCGTCCTTAACGAACATCGTTTCTTTTCTTGCTATGTGCTTATCAATAATCTCCAGTGTCTTTTTATTAACAATATAGGTATCTGGAGAAACGGAACCGCTAACAACTCCTTCCCCTAAACCCCACGCTGCTTCAATAACTAACTCATCGTAATTCTCGTTAATTGGATTTACTGTAAACATAACTCCTGCCTTTTCAGCATTAACTAATTTTTGAACTACTGCTGCTAAGGCAACTTTAAAGTGGTCAAAGCCCTTTTGTTCTCTATAAAAAATAGCCCTTGGAGTAAATAGTGATGAGAAGCATTTTTTCACATATTTAACAACATTCTCAGCTCCTTTTATATTTAAATATGTATCCTGCTGTCCAGCAAAACTTGCATCAGGTAAATCCTCAGCTGTTGCGGAACTTCTAACCGCCACTGTTACTTCATCTTCATTACACATTTCACATAATTTATTATACGCTTCAATGATTGCTAACCTTAAATCCTCTGGCATTTCTACCTCTTCAAATAGTTTCCTAATTTTCTTTGATGCCTCTGTTAATGCATCCGTGTCATTGACATCTAAACCGCTCAAAATTTCTTTTATTTTGTCTATCAATCCCGTCTCTTTTATAAAATGTCTATAAGCATCAGCGGTAACGACAAATGCTGGTGGGACTGGCAATCCAGCGTTCCACATCTCTCCTAATGAAGCTCCTTTACCTCCTGCAATATCTACATCTTTATTTGATAATTCATCTAACCATGCAATGAATTTCATA
>JAMOTQ010000143.1 GCA_027068365.1 Methanocaldococcus sp. | reverse complement strand
TAGGTTTATTTTCAAACTCTCCTTGAATATAAATTTTTACATTTATAGATTTGGATAATAAAATTTAAATTATTGATTTTCTTATAGTAATATTAAATTTATCGAAAATATTATAAAGGTTGAGAAATTTGATTAGCATGGTGCATAATTAAAAACTTAAATATGACGAGATAAAAAAATAGGGATATAAAAAAATATAAAAACCATTGGTAAACGAATAGAGCAGTTAAATTCGATAATAAAAAACCAGATTATGAATAGACTTTGGATGAATATAAAAGGTTTTGAGAAGAAGCACGTTTTCTGTATGTTATTGGTTATAACAACAACACAGATACTATCGATTTACAACCTAAAAACCTACGGTTATCCCCCAATAAGGATTAAAAAGGTTAGAGTATAAATTCGAATGTATGAATTATGCACCACACTCGATGCAAATTAATCACCAAAAAAGAACTTTATTGTAATATCTCATAAAACACTTCAGCCATCTTAACCAAATCCTCTATTTTAATATGCTCATTTGGTTGGTGAGCTGTTTCCTCCCCAATGCCCCAGACAGCCACATTATATCCCCTATATCTTAAAAATGCCGCAACAGTTCCTCCACCCATTCCACAGAGCTTTGCCTCTTTATTTAAAACCTTTTTTATAGCTTTTTTTAATTCTTTGATAATTTCAGCGTTTTCATCGGTGTAATTTGGATTTTCAGATTTTAATATCTCATAGCTTATTTCTGCTTCTATTGAGGTATCATAATGCTTAACATATTTTTTAAAGTCAAAGTTTTTGATAAAGTTATTTATAAATTCTAAAACTTCCTCCATTTTGTAAGTTGGTAAAATTCTACAATCAAAAACAACCTCTACATGTCCAGGAATGGTGTTTGGATTCTCAACTTTGTTTTTTAATATTGTTGGCTCAAAAGTTGAGTATTTTGGTAGGAATATAGGATTGGTTTTATTGAAGTGTTCATATAATCTACTATACAAATTATTTGCAAAGTTAAAGGCAATTATATTTGCATTTAATCCATTTTCTGGCGTGCTACCATGACACTGCTTTCCTTTAATATTAAACCTTATCCACAATATTCCTTTTTCTCCAATCTCAATAAATTCGCCAGTAGGTGTTCCAAAGTCAGGGACTATGATTAAATCATCCTTTTTAAATATCTCATCTTCAAAGTTTAATAAGTATTTTAATCCATATTCGCTCCCATCTTCTTCATCAGACACAAAAATTAATGATAAATTATATTTTGGCTCAACATTGTTTTCAAAAATCATCTTCAATAATAATAGTGAGGAAACAATCCCCTTATGGTTATCCTCCGCTCCTCTCCCATAGATTTTTCCATCTTTAATAACCGGCTCATACGGGTTTGTATTCCATAAACTAACATCCCCCTCTGGGACAGTATCTAAATGGGAGATAATATGCAGTGTTTTATCCTTTTTAAAATCTAATTTAAATACAATGTTTGGTCTTTCAATTCCATATTTGTCAGTTACATTGTATTCTCTCAAAATGTAATTTTTTATATTGTATTTTTTAACATATTCCATCAACTTATTTTTTACGTATTCTGCCTTCTCTTTTTCTCCTTTTCCACCAAATGAGGGATTAACTGAATTGATTTTTATTAAATCACTTTCTAATTTTATAGCTTCATCTATTAAGTCCATGGTATCTTAACCCCACACTATTTTAGTATAGATTATCAACGTAGTCAAATGCATAATATAGATTATTACCCCAAATAATAAAAATCTTCCTGCCCCAACATTTCCCTTTGACAATCTTAAAGTTATTAAATTGGCAAAAGAGGCAAGTAAAGTTCCATTTCCACCAACATTTACACCATAGACAATTGGTAGCCAATTTTTATATACATTTGAGAGCAATACAGCAGCTGGGACATTGGAAATTATTTGAGACAATAAAGAGGAATAAACCATTAACATTAAATTATTACATTTTATATGAAATAAATCAATGATTCCAAGTTTTTTAAACCCTTCTATATCGATAAATAGGAATATAAATGTTAGTAAGAATAGGATATCTATCTCGACCCTATTGTATATTAAAATTATCAACATTAAGGGCAAAATATATAAAAAATTTAAATATCCAAATATACATAATAAAACCAAGATAAAAGTTAATATGTAAATAACCCACTCCTTATTAAATTCAACATCTACATTTATATCAACATCGTATTTTTTAGCATTTAAAAATGGTAATATAACTAAAATTCCAAAAATTTCAAATGGAATCATATTAATTATAAATTCCAGAGCTCCAATGTTGTAGAAGTGGAATAAAAATAAATTTTGAGGATTGCCCATTGGTGTTAAAGCACTTCCAATATTCGCAGAAATGCCCTCAAAGATTATAAGCTTTTCTAAATCCTTCAATGGCATTTTTACATACTTATTGATTATTAAAGTTAGAGGAAGGATAACAAATAAAGAAACATCATTTGTTATTATAGCTGATAAAAGCAAAGTCAAGATTATTAGGGAAATAACTACCCTCTTTGATTTTTTTAACATTTTTAATGAGAGATAATCTAAAAATTTTGTATCCTTCATAACATTTACAATAACCATTAAATAAAATAGCGAAAATATTGTTTTCCATTCCACAATATGAAATACCTCTGTTAGATTTATTATATTTAATAGTAAAAGCAAAATTCCAATGCCAATAAACATCAAAAATATGAATGTATCAATTCTCATACTTTTCCCCTATGGTGGTTAATTATGAAATGCTCCCAATGCAATAAAAAACTTTGCTATTTAGGAAAAAATTGTAGAAAAGATATAACTCAAAAAATAATTGAGGAATATAAAAAAGAAGAAAACTTAAAGATTGCTGAGGTCTCTGCCTACATTGAAGCGACCTATTACATGAAAAAAACAAGGTTGGAGGAGATTATAGAGTTCTGCAAACTCATGGATTATAAAAAAATAGGCATTGCTTTTTGCATTGGCTTAGAAAACGAAGCGAGGGTATTGGACAAAATCTTATCTAAGCATTTTGATGTTTATTCTGTCTGCTGTAAGGTTTGTGGAATTGATAAAGATGTTTTTAACTTTAAAAAAATTAATGAGGGAGAAAAAGAGGCAATATGTAATCCAATAGGTCAAGCAGAAATTTTAAACAAAATTGGAACTGATTTAAATATTATTGTTGGGTTGTGTATTGGGCATGATATTTTATTTCAAAAATATTCAAAAGCTCCAACAACCACATTTATAGTTAAAGATAGGGTATTATCTCACAACACTGCTGGGGCTATTTATAGCAAATACTATTTAAAAAAACTCTTAGAGAGGGATGATGATGAAAGATTTAAGACCAATAATATGGGATGATGATAAAAAGGAGTTAATTCTAATAGACCAGAGAAAATTGCCAAACAAGTTGGAATATTTTATTTGTAAAACTTATGAAGATGTTGCTTATGCAATAAAGGACATGGTTGTTAGAGGGGCTCCTGCTATTGGCATATCTGGGGCTTATGGTTTGGCATTAGCTGAAATTAAAGGAGATAATATTTATAAAGCTTATGAAGTATTAAAAAACACAAGACCAACAGCTGTTAATCTATTTTGGGCGTTAGATAGATGTTTAAATGCCTACAAAGAAGGAAAATCAATTTTAGATGAAGCTAAGAAAATACATGAGGAGGATATAGAAACCTGTAAAAAAATTGGGATGATTGGAGAGAAACTTATAGAGGATGGAGACACCATATTAACTCACTGCAATGCTGGGGCTTTGGCAACCTCTGCATACGGAACTGCTTTAAGCGTTATTAGATTTGCCTTCTACAACGGCAAAAATATTAGAGTTATAGCGGATGAGACAAGACCAAGATTACAGGGGGCTAAATTAACCGCCTTTGAGTTAAATTATGAAGGCATTCCTGTTAAGGTTATAACCGACAATACAGCGGGCTTTTTAATGCAGAAGGGGGAGGTAGATAAGATTATAGTTGGAGCAGATAGAATTTTAGCTGATGGGACTGTCTATAATAAAATCGGAACTTACAGCTTGGCAGTTTTAGCTAAGTATCATAACATCCCATTTTATGTCGCTGCCCCATTATCTACATTTGATTTAAAGAGTAAGGAGGAAGATGTTATCATAGAGGAGAGAGATGAGAAAGAGGTAGCATATATTGATGGAGTTAGAATAGTTCCAGAGGGCGTTGGTTGCTATAATTATGCCTTTGATAAAACTCCTCCAAATTTAATAACTGCAATTATAACTGAAAAGGGTATTGTAAAACCAAATAAGGATGAGATTTTAAAGCTTTTTAATAAATAATAGTGTATTATCTTAGCATTTTTTAACAATTTCTAAAAACTCATCTACCTTTTTTAACTCCTTTTTTCCTCCATAAGCTTCTAATGAGGAGGATACATCTATGGCATATGGTTTAACTGTTTTTATTGCCTCTACAACATTATTTTTATTTAATCCACCAGCTAAAATTAACGGCTTTTCTAAGAGTTCTCTCAGCTTTTTTGACACTTCCCAATTATGGGTTTTTCCTTCTAACTTTACATTTTCTATTTTTGTATCTACAAGTATTGCATCAACATACTTCTCATAATTTTTAGCAGTATCTAATAAAGTTTTAAATTCAATCTCCTCATCCTTTGGAATATGAATAACTTTAATTATATGAGAATTTAATTTTCCACCATTTTTGAGTTCATTCAACTCTTTGACAAAATCCAAACTCTCAAATCCATGTAGTTGTATGGCATTTGGCTTTAAAGTATTATAGACCTCTAAAACCTCTTTTATATCATTTGGCATCAATACAGCAACTAAGGATGTAAATGGAGCAACATATTTTTTTAACTCAGTGGCTTTCTCTAAGGAGATTTTTCTTGGCGTTTTTACAGGGACATCTACTATAACCCCTACTGCATGGACTCTTTTTGATATATATTCCATATCCTCCTCATTAGTTATTCCACAGATTTTTATTTTAACCAAATCCGTCACCCAACTATTTTATTAATATTATCTTTTTTCTTATATTAGATTCATCTTTTTTATTATCCTTACTTTGGTCGATTTTTTGTACTTCTTTAGATTTGTTGCTACTCTCTTCACCAGTAACTTCATTAATAATTTGCAGTAGATAATTTACAAGCTCTTTTAAAGTAGAAATGATTTCTGGAGTAATTTTTATCAAATCTTCTTCCGTTATCATTCCTACAATTTTTCCATCCTCTACAATGAACAGTTCATTAGTTTTATATTTATTCATAATTTTTAAAGCTTCATCAATTGTAGTATTTGGTGGAATGGTAACTAAATTTCTTGAGGATATGTCTTCAATCTTAACTTTATCTGGAGGCAATTTTTTAATCAATACTTTCTTTATTATATCTCTATCAGTAGCTACTTCAATACTCTCATGATTTGTCCTTTCACATACTACAAGAACGCAAGAAATATTTTGTTCAATCATTAATTTTGCAACATCATATACTGATACATCCCCACTAACTACTATTGGTTTTTTCATTACAAGCAAGACTGGAATCTCCCCCACCATCGTAACTCCCCAATTTATCTTGAAACATTAAACATGTTTTCCCTTTAAGGATTTTAATTTTCTAATTATTTTTAACTTCAATTATATTTATACCTTATAGTATTATAATAAATATTTGCATGTTTAAGTATTTTTTAAAATTTTTTTATATATTTAAACATACAATAAATCACATTGCAACCGAAAAGTTTATATATAAGTTATACATATCTTAATTTCGCTTGTGGTCGTGGGCTCGTGGTCTAGATGGCTATGATGCCGCCCTGACACGGCGGTGGTCGGGAGTTCGAATCTCCCCGAGCCCACCATAATTTTATTTCCATAGAACTCTGCTCTATTGGAACTTTATTTTTTTGATTTATTTTTGATGAAACTTTTTCTAAAAGTTTCGTTTGTATCGCCCCGAGCCCACCATAATTTTACTAATTTTTTAGAAAAATTAATTTGTTATTTTAAATATTCAACTTAATTTTATATATTTTTAAATAAAGAGAGTGGTAATTAATCCACAATATCCACATGCACATAAGCCCTTTCAACATTCTCCAATTTTTCCAATTTATTTCTAATAGCAACCTCAATATCATGCATCTCTTTTGCTGAGATATTTGGAGGAACTTCTACATGCAACTCAACATGAATCTTCGGCCCAACATAATGAGCTTTTATATCATGGACGCCAATAACCTTGTCAAAACTCAAAACCTCTTTTTTAACAATCTCAAAAAATTCCTTTGAAGGGGCTTTTCCTGTTAAATAGTCAATATTTCTCAAACATATATTAAAAGCTACCTTTGCAATCATAAAAGCTACTATAATTCCAGCTATGGCATCACCATAATAGATGCCAAATTTTTGCAATAACAAACCAACTAAAACTACAACACTACTCAAAGCGTCACTTCTATGATGATACGCATCTGCAATTAAAATTTGATTATTTAACTTTTTTCCAATAAATAAGGAATATCTCGTCATAATTTCCTTAACTACTATTGATAAAATAGCAACTCCAACCATTATGGCATTTACCTCAATCACTTCCCCTTTAATAATCCTTTCCACTGCAAACTTTCCAATCTCATAGGCGGTGAGGAATAAAGCCAAACCAATAAAAAAAGAAAACAGACACTCAAATCTCGCATGACCATAGGGATGGGACTCATCTGCTGGTTTTGAAGCTATCTTTACACCAACAATGGCAATAATACTCGTTATAACATCAGATAGTGAGTGAATTCCATCAGAAATTAAAGATATACTTGAATAGGCATAACCAATTATTATTTTTATTAATCCCAATAATATATTACCAACAATACTTAAAATTAGTGGCTTCTCAGTTTCCTTCATAACAATACCTTAATTTTTAATTATTTCCCTAAAATTAATTTTCTCAGGATTTTGTTAAAAAATCAAAGCTATTTATAATATATTAAAACCATTGATAAACTCCCTCCAATAAATTAATAGATTTTATTAACTTTTGAAATGAACTACTTTCCCAACATGCCCATAAACAAAGTTATCTAATTGGGATAGCTTTGTTAAAGCTTTAAATCCAGTGCAGTGCATAGGCATAAACCAGAAATCTTGGGATTTAAAATAATCTACAACCCTATTTAAATAATCATCTGAAATCCCAACTAAATGAAAGCCCCCTAAAACTCCTTTAATTTCACTCAACTCTTTTCCATATTCAACTACATTTATAATTCCACTATGAGAACAGCCAGTTATTAGAATCCCCTTGGCTATTAAAAACATATCGTCGTTTATATTATCTTTCACTTTCTTTCCATCTTTAATACATTGAAATTCTTCCATCTCATATTCATACTTTCTTGGAACATAGCCAGAGACAATAACGTCCTTATCTATCTTATATGGCTTTTCAATAATCTCTAAATCAGCTTTTTTTAATAGATAATCCTTTACTTCCTTGTCAATTCCTATGTATCTACTGCCAGAATATTTATCTAAGAAGGCATCTTTATGGGCTATAACCTTTCCATTAATTAAGTCATTCTCTATAACATATTTTAAACCATCGCAGTGGTCATAATGCCCATGAGATAAAACAACATAATCAAACCCATCCTTTTCATTAAATAATTTTAAGTTTTCTCTCAAAGTTATTGGATTTTGTCCAGCATCAAATAAAATCCTCTTATTGTTTATTTCTATTAAAGCTGAAAAACCATGCTGAGCAAAAAAATTTTTATAGGCAGTGTTATCAACCAATATTTTAATCATGAATATCACCAAATCTTTTTAATAGTGGTTGTATTTGTTTCCTACCAAATTTATATTTTCCCTCATTTGAGTATAAATTAATTAACCATCAAATAAATACTTTGTTATTAATTTGAAAATTGGTGCATATCTATGGAGATAAACCTCAAAGAAATTAAAGAAAAAATCAGTAAATGGAAAAATAGAGAGTGGAGATGGAAAGGAAAAGGAAAAATTGAAATTAAATTCATTTGTTTAATTGAAAGGGCTGAAAGTTTTAAGGAACTGGTAGATAATTTAGAAATAATTATCTCCGAGTATGAAAAAATAAAACAACTCATTGAAGATGAAGACATAAAAGAGATAGCTAAATTAAACTTATTCTGTGGAAATAATGTTTATGAAGAGATGTTAAAGGATATTTTAAGCTCAAATAAATTTATATCTTTAACAATAAGTTTTGATGAAAATATGGCTTATGTTAAATATATGGAAAGAGGAAAAGAGGAGGTTATGTATTTAGATGGAAAATCTGCCTACAAAGCCCTACAAATATTAAAAAATAAATATGAAGATATCTTAAAAAAGCAAATATCAATAATAGAGAGTGCTATTCCTTTAACCATCCCATCTCAATAATCTTATTATAAACCTTCTCGCTTAACCATTCTCTACTTATGTATTTATCATAGACAGGCAGTCGCATCTTTAACTTTAATCCAACCTCCTCAGTCCATTCCCTCAACTCTTTAACTTCTGGCCACTCCGCCTCTGGATTAACATAATCCTTTGTTAGTGGAGAGATACCTCCCCAATCATCAACCCCAGCCAACAAAAACAACTGCCCCGTCTCTCTATTTAAATTTGGAGGAATTTGAATTGAAATATCATCTAAAATCAACTTTGCTAAAATAATTACCTTTAACATTTTTATTGGTGATGGTTCCTTATAATTTTCCATTGGTATTCCTCTTTTAACCCTAAAATTTTGGATTATAACCTCCTGTATATGCCCATACTTCTCATGAATTTCTTTTATTTTAAATAGAGAATCAACAATTTCCTCGTTTGTCTCACCAATACCAATTAACAAACCAGTTGTAAATGGAATCTTTAACTTTCCAGCATTTTCAATCATCTCAATCCTCAACTTTGGATGCTTTCCAGGGCTGTGTTTGTGGGCTATGGTATTCATCAACCTCTCAGAGGCATTTTCCAACATCAAACCCATGGATGCATTAACCTCTTTAAGCATCTTTAACTCATCATAATTTAAAATTCCACAATTTGTGTGTGGCAATAATGAGGTGTTATTTAAAGTCCATTCCTCCAAGTCGTAGAGATATTCCAATATATTATCATAGCCCATAAATTTTAATTGCTCCTTAATTTGTTCATTCTCATCAACTTTTTCCCCAAATGTAAATAACGCCTCCCTACAACCTAATTTATCCCCTTTTAATAAAATTTCTTTAACTTTATCTTGTTTCATTAAACTTGGCTTATCTTCTCTAAAAATGCAGTATCCACATCTATTTCTGCACCACTTTGACAAAGGGATAAAGACATTTTTTGAGTAGGTTATATAATCTCTTTTAAATTTATTATTAATTTGGGCTAATTTATTTAATATCTCTTCAATAGAGGTTGATTTAAGGAAGTTAATTGCCTCTTCTCTACTTATCATACCCTCACCTTTTTATTGGTAATCAACACATATATATACTGAGTAAGGATATAAAATAGATTATATAATGTGATGGAAATTCAACATGTTCAAAACACTTAATTTTAGGTTTAAAAATTATAAAACACAAAAAACAATAAAATTAATTAGAAAGGTGAGAAAATGGCTGAACAGCAACAAGAACAACAAATTAGAGTAAGAATTCCAAGAAAAGAGGAAAATGAGATTTTAGGAATTATAGAGCAAATGTTAGGGGCGAGTAGAGTTAGAGTAAGATGCTTAGATGGAAAAACAAGAATGGGAAGAATTCCAGGAAGATTAAAGAATAGAATTTGGGTTAGAGAGGGGGACATAGTTATTGTAAAGCCATGGGAAGTTCAAGGAGACCAGAAGTGTGACATTATATGGAGATATACAAAAACACAAGTTGAATGGCTCAGAAGGAAAGGATACTTAGATGAGCTATTATAAAGCTTATATTATCATTTAAATAATTAAGGTGATGTCCATAACTAAAACTAAGAACATTAAAGAAACTGGGAAAGTTGAAGATAAAGATGAACTTTATGAATTAAATAAATTAATAAGTGAAAAGGAAGAGTTTCAATTAGATAGAGAATACCAAAAAGAAATTTTAGAGAAAGAGAGGAAGTTTTTAGAAGATTTAAAGACAGCTAATGAGGTTTTTGACAAAAGAACCTTAATGACTTTGTTTAGTTTATTAGCTGGGAAGCATCTAACTGAGTATGTGGGAATAGTTAATTCTGGAAAAGAGGCAGTGGTATTTAAAGCAAGAAAAGGAAAGTTTTATAGGGCTGTTAAAGTTTATAGAGTAGCAACATGCGATTTTAAGACGATGAGTAAATACATTCAAGGAGACCCAAGATTTCATTTAAGGAAGAGTAGTAGAAGGCAGATAATTCACGCATGGGTTGAAAAAGAATTTAGAAATTTAAAGAGGGCTTCTGAAATTATAAATGCTCCAAAGGCAAGGTTAAGGAGAGAGAACGTCTTAGTTATGGATTTTGTTGGTTATAGGGGAATCCCTGCCCCAAAACTTAAAGATTTACAAGATTTGAATTGGGAGAGGTATTACAAGATTATAAAAGATAGTATGAAAAAACTTTATGAAGAAGGAGAGTTAGTTCATGGAGATTTGAGTGAATACAACATATTAGTTAAAGATGACGAACCCGTTTTTATTGATTTTTCCCAGAGCGTTATAACTCAACATCCATTAGCTCATCCCCTATTAATTAGAGATTGTATAAATATCTGCAACTTTTTCAGAAGAAAAAGAGTTAATTGCAATTATAAAGATTTATATAAGTATATTACTGGGGAAGATGTAAATCCAATTGATGAGGCAATGATTAAGCAGTTATAATAAATTTATTTATTTTTAGATTTTAGGTATTCAATATTTTTATAATATTTTATGATACTAATCAATTGTGGTGATAATTATGGTTTTTGGTAATGTTGGACAAGATAAAAATATTGAAATTTTAAAGATTCCAAAGGATAGAGTTGGTGTTTTAATAGGAAAAAAAGGAAATGTTAAAAAAACCATTGAGAAAGAGCTTGGAGTTAAGTTAGAGATTGATACCGATGGAACTGTAACCATTTATGGAACGGATAAGCAGAAAGACCCATTAGCCGTTTGGAAGGCAAAGGATATTGTTAGAGCTATTGGAAGGGGCTTTAATCCAGAAATTGCTTTAAGATTAGTTAGTGATGAATATGTTTTGGAGGTTATAGATATTGAGGACTATGCAAGCTCTGAAAATAGTATGAGAAGATTAAAAGGTAGGGTAATTGGTAAAGAGGGAAAGTCAAGGAGATACATAGAGGATTTAACTGGGACAAATGTATCTGTTTATGGAAAGACGGTTGCGATAGTTGGGGAACATGAGCCGGTTCAGGTGGCTAAAGAGGCAGTTGAAATGCTTTTAAGGGGAGCTTCACATGCAAAGACATTTAAGTTTTTAGAGAGGGAGAGGCAGAAGATTAAGAGGGCAAGATTTGAACTTTGGAAGAAAAAAAGCGATGTTGATGAGTTATATGAAAAGATGAATCCAAATTATGAAGATGTTGAGGATGAAGAGGATGAGGAAGAAAATGGAGAGGAATAAATAATTTTTTGGTGAGAATATGCATTTAGTTGGGGTTTTGGATATTGCCAAAGATATATTAAAGGCAAATAAAAGATTGGCAGATAAAAATAGGAAGTTATTAAATAAGCATGGCGTTGTTGCATTTGATTTTATGGGAGCTATTGGTAGCGGTAAAACGTTGTTAATTGAAAAGTTGATTGATAATTTAAAGGATAAATATAAAATTGCCTGCATTGCCGGGGACGTCATAGCGAAGTTTGATGCTGAGAGAATGGAAAAGCATGGGGCTAAGGTAATCCCACTAAATACTGGTAAAGAATGCCACTTAGATGCTCATTTAGTAGGACATGCCTTAGAGGACTTAAATTTAAATGAGATTGATTTATTGTTTGTTGAGAATGTTGGAAATTTAATCTGCCCGGCTGATTTTGATTTGGGGACTCATAAAAGGATTGTTGTCGTATCAACAACTGAGGGAGATGATACAATAGAAAAGCATCCTGAAATTATGAGAACCGCTGACTTGATAATAATAAATAAGGTTGATTTGGCGGAGGCAGTTGGTGCTGACATAAAAAAGATGGAGAATGATGCTAAAAAAATAAATCCTGATGCAGAGGTTATTTTATTAAGTTTAAAGACAATGGAGGGGTTTGATAAGGTTTTAGATTTTATTGAAAGGAGTATTGAAGAGTTAAAAAATCATAATTAAACCCATAATTCCCAGTATTAAACTAAGTATTGCCCTTAAATACTTTGGATGAATTTTTTGATTTATTTTTATACCCAATTTTGAGGAGTAGATTATTGGAATTGCTATAATTAAAGCTATTGGGATTGAAACATATCCAATATTATAAATATAGTTTTTTGTATCTGCCATTAGATAGGAGATAAGCCCACCAATTGAAGTTAAAGGAATAACTCCCACAGAAATTGCAACAGCCCTTTTAACAGGATATTTGGCTAAGGTCAGTATTGGGATTAAAATAAGCCCCCCTCCAACACCAAACAATCCAGCTATAAATCCAGTAATTGCCCCATAAATAGCAAAGTTTAATAAATTGTCTTTTTTGTCTGAAATTTTATCATCGATATGATAGGTTTTAGCCATGTATATTGCACTTAGCATTAAAAAAGCTCCAAGCATCTTTTTTAAAATTCCTGAATTGATAAAATTAACTACCAAATATCCGGTAATATAGGAAAAAATCAAACTAACAATTCCAATAATTAATGATGCCTTCAAGTTTATGTTTTTTATTTTTGCATGCCTAAAAATTGATATTATTGAATTTATAAATACAACTAATAGTGATGTCCCAATGGCAAATTTAACACCATTTGGAATACCCAAATAATCAAAAATAAACGTTAAAGTTGGAACTACCAAAAATCCCCCTCCAACACCCAACAAACTACCTAACAATCCAACAATAAATCCAACAACTATAAGCAGAGGGATAAATAATAAAAAATCCATTTAGACACCCATAACTGTTCTAAACAAATCCCTAAGTCCTGGGGCTAAACCAAGAGCCATTATGCAAAGCTTTATAATGTTTTTTATATTTTCATCCTCAACCTCCCTATTTAAAATATAAAGAGCCAACAAAATCACTAAAAGCTTAAAAGGAATAAAGGCATAAACTCCAAATGTTTCCATTAAAAATCTTGGAATTGGATGTTGCTCCCAATAGCCATAAATCCCAACTCCAATAGTTGTCGCAGACGCATCTATCAACTGCCCAATCACAACATAATCATCAATCTTTGACTGAAAGATATTTAACCTTAACTTTTTATCTAAAAATTTAACTAAATAATAAAATACTCCAACTAAAACCCCAACATATAAAATTGCCTCTAAATGAACTATATGCTGTAAAAATATAAACAAAAAATAAAATAATGGGATTAATCCAATAATTGCAGATACTTTATAATAATCCTCTTTAAATATTACCCCAGTAATTAATATAGTTATTATAAAAAATCCACCAATTAAAAAAACTATTCCAGGAGTTATGGTTAAAAAACTTCTTTCTATATAGCCACAATCCACCAAAGCCCTCATCAGAGCAATTAAGACAGTAAAAATAACTCCTGGGATTGCAAATTTCTCGTCAATATTTATATTTAACTTTCTTAAAGCTTTATAAAACAAATATAAAGACAAAGCTAATATAACCCCATAAGTTATTTCTTGGATTAAATTATAGCCAGTCCCCTTTTCAGCAGGTTCAATATAGTATTTGTAAATAAAATCTTTTATTTCTTGAATCATCATTTCCCTCAAAATATTTATTAAGGTATTTACTAATGTGGTAGTTATTGAAGTTAAAGTTTTCCAATGCAAAATAAAAATTATTAGAAAGGAAGTTTTTATATGAAGTTATTTGGAGATATTAATGTCCATTGACGGTGATTTTATGAAATTTTTTAATTTTTTTAATAGGGAGAAGGAGATAAGGGAAATATTATCAATTTTAGAGGAAAATCCCGATATAATTTATTTTATCTATGGTCCTATGAACTCGGGTAAAACTGCCTTAATTAATGAAATAATAAACAATAGATTAGACAAAAACAAATATGTTGTTTTTTATATAAACCTTAGAGGGAAATTTATCGATGATTATAATAAGTTTTTAAAGGTTTTGTTTAGTGTTTATGAAGAGTCGTTGATTGATAAGATAAAAACTACTTTATTATCCTTAGTAAAAGACCTTCCGAATGTTATAAGATATTCTTTAATTTCAAAATTATCTGGTGGGGTTGTTAGCGGAATTCCAATACCTAAGCATCTATTAAGCCAGTTATTATTAAAAAAGGATAATATAGAGGATATTTTTGACTTTTTGGAAAAATATTTTATTGAGATAAATAAAAAAGACAAAAAACCTATTTTAATCATAGATGAATTGCAAGTTATAGGGGACTTAAAAATCAATGGATTTTTAATTTATAAGTTATTTAACTTCTTTGTTCGTCTAACAAAAGAACTACATGCTTGTCATGTTTTTTGTTTATCATCAGATAGTTTGTTTATAGAGAGAGTTTATAATGAGGCAATGTTAGAAGATAGAGTGGATTACATTTTAGTGGATGACTTTGATAAAGAGACAGCTTTAAAGTTTATAGATTTCTTAGCTGAGGAGATTTTAAATAAAAAACTATCCGATGAGGATAAAGAGCTGATTTATTCTTATGTTGGTGGAAAACCAATTTTAATAATAAAAGTTATTAATAAGTTAAGATATGAAGGTTTAGGGGAAATTTTAAATTTTATATTAAAAGATGCCATGCAGAAATTGGACATGTTTTTGGATATGCTAAATTATTCAAAACCAAAGGTAGATATTGGTAGTAAAGTTATAGAGGTTAAAAGGGAAGATATTATAGAGGCATTAAAATTATTTAAAGAAAACTATGAAATTGATAAGAAGAAGATTCCAATGCCAGTTTATATTTATTTAGTCAAGAAAAATATTTTATTTCTAAATCCAATAGAAGGAACATTAAGACCTCAGAGCTTTTTAATATGGAATGCGATAAAGAAATTATTATAAAGTTAAGTAAAACACCCTTGTCATTAAACCACCAAACATAACATTGAACTCATCTTTAACCTCAAAGTTATTCTTTATTATGGCATCTCTAAACATTCTATCTTCTGCGGTTATAACTATCAGACGAGAAGAACCGTGCATAATCTTTTTTACTGAGGATAAAAATTCATTATATAGCTTTTTAACAACCCTCTTATTGCCCATCCTTATACCATATGGTGGATTTGCTATAATTACATCAACACTATCAAATCTCTCATGCAATTTTGTAGCATCCCCACAAATAAAATTAATGGTATCCAAAACCTCAGCGTTTTTTGCGTTTTCCTTAGCTCCATCTAAATATTTTTGATTTCTATCTAATCCAATTATTTTGTAAATGTTTTTATTTTCAGCAATCTCTTTTTTTATTTTATCCAAGAGCTCATAACCAAAAATATCAATAAACTTAAAACCATATTTATTTTCTCTGAACTTTCCTATTGGTATATTCCTCTTCATCAAAGCCCCTTCAATTGGAATAGTGCCACTACCACACATCGGGTCTAATAAAACCTCATCATCCTTCCACTCACTTAAATAAATTAAAGATGATGCAATAGTAGCATTTAAATGAGCTGGGTGATTAAAGACCCTATACCCTCTTTTATCTAATGCAACATCTCCTGTTGTGTCAATTCCAACAATTAACTCGTCAAATATAACCTCAACCCTAACAATTACATCTGGTTCATCTAAATTAACCTTCAATCTTACATTTTTATCCTTTTGATATGACTTTATTAGTGCCTCACCAGCAACCCTCCCAATGTCTATTGATGTAAAGCTATGCTCCCCAGCTCTCAATGGTCTAATAGCAAAAGATTGCTCTTCTTTTACCCATTCAGTCCAATCAATATTATAGACCCTATCATAAACATCCTCCAATGATATATTTGGAATCTCTTCCCTATGTAATAAAATATTCAACCTCTCCACTGTCCTTGATAAGTAGTTAATCTTAGGAATTATCTCTAAATCTCCACTAAAAAATATTCTTCCCCTATTTTCTCTAACCTCTTTAATTTTTCCTCCAAAAAATTCAATCTCATTTTTAGATATTTTTTCAAGACCCGGAGATAACGTTATATAATAATCCATAAAAATCCCTTGCATAGAAATTTTTTATATTTTAAGTGTTATATGTTATATATAATCTAAATTCATGGGTGAGTTCAATGGAAATTATACACTACATAGTTATAATAATGACGTTGTTGTCAAGCTTAGCATCGTTATTACAAAGAGATTTAATTAAGTGCATAATCCTCTCTGGCTTTGCTGGCTTATGTATGGCTTATTTATACTATGCATTGTTAGCCCCAGATGTAGCTTTAACAGAGGCAATCTTAGGAGGAGCTATTTTACCAGCTCTATTTGCTTTTACAGTTAGAAGAACTCAGAGGGTTGATGAATAAACAAATAAATTTTTAGTTTTTTATATTTTTTTTAACTCATTTTAGCCAAAATTTAAAAAATTATTAAATGGGAGATAAAATGATGACATTTGAAATAAAACAAAGAGATGCGATGGGCAGGATAGGAATCTTAAACATAAATGGAAAGAAAATTGAGACACCAACAATAATGCCAGTTATCCACCCAAACCCAAAAAAACAAGTTGTATCAATGGATGTAATAAACAAGTTAGCTGATGTAATTA
>JAMOTQ010000142.1 GCA_027068365.1 Methanocaldococcus sp. | reverse complement strand
AGGATAGGAATCTTAAACATAAATGGAAAGAAAATTGAGACACCAACAATAATGCCAGTTATCCACCCAAACCCAAAAAAACAAGTTGTATCAATGGATGTAATAAACAAGTTAGCTGATGTAATTATTACAAACTCCTATATAACTTACAAAACAAAGCATTTAAGGGAGATTGCCGAGGAAAAGGGCATTCATAAATTAATTGGTTTTGATAAGATAATAGTAACAGATAGCGGTTCTTTTCAGTTGGGAGTTTATGGAGATGTTGAAGTTGAGCCATTAGAAATTATAGAGTTTCAGGAAAAAATTGGCGTGGATGTTGGCACTATCTTAGACATCCCAACCCCTCCAGATGTTGATAGAGAAAGAGCTGAGAAAGATTTGGAAGAGACATTAAAGAGGGCTAAGGCATCAATAGAATTAAAAAAAGAAAGAGGATTTAAATTATTATTAAATGGGACGGTTCAGGGCTCTACTTATTTAGATTTGAGACAAAAATCTGCAAAAGAGATGGCTAAGTTGGATTTTGATATATATCCAATTGGAGCAGTTGTTCCATTGATGGAGCAATACAGATACAGAAATGTTGCTGAAATCATAATAAACTCAAAGATGTATCTACCAACAAACAAGCCAGTGCATTTGTTTGGTTGTGGGCATCCAATGTTCTTTGCTTTGGCTGTTGCTTTGGGTTGTGATTTGTTTGACTCTGCCGCTTACGCCTTGTATGCAAAAGATGACAGATATTTAACTGAGAGGGGAACTTTACACTTGGATGAGATTAAAGATTTAAAAGCATTTCCATGCTCATGTCCCGTCTGTTCGAGTTATACTCCAAAAGAGTTAGCAAGTTTAAACAAAAAAGATAGAGAGAAATTGTTAGCTGAACACAATTTATATGTAACTTTTGAGGAGATAAATAGGATAAAGCAGGCAATAAGGGATGGAAGTTTATGGGAATTGGTTGAGGAGAGATGTAGATGCCATCCAAAGCTTTTGGAAGGATATAGAACTTTAAAGGAGTATATGGATTATATTGAAAGATTCGACCCAGTAACAAAAAAATCTGCCTTCTTTTATAGTGGAGTTGAATCAATGTTTAGACCAGAAGTTTTAAGGCATAAAAAGAGGTTAAAAAGGATAAAATATGAAAAAGTTTATATTACAACCGTCTCAAAGTCAATAGAAAAGCCATACCATGAGCATTTAAATGTAGTTGAGACGGATGTTGATATATTAATCAAAGACCCTGTCTTTGGATTTATTCCATATTATGTAGATACTATTTATCCATTATCCCAAAATGAGATTCCAGAACTTTTTGATTATGAAAAAGAGATTAATAAAAAGTTTATTGATGAATTTATTAATTGGTTGAAGAAAAAAATTGGGGAAGATAATATACTGGACATAATGACCTACAATTATTACATAAATTACTTCTCTGCGAATAAAAAAATCAATGCCGATGCTTTGAGGATTAGGAAGATGTTGCAGTATCAATATGGATTTGATATAATTGACGATGAATTAATGGATAAAATAAAAGTTGTTAGAAGTAAAACAACTGGAAGATTAAGGCAGGTCTTAGATGAAAATGGAGAAATTTTA
Organism: Methanocaldococcus sp.; assembly: GCA_027068365.1. Taxonomy (GTDB): domain Archaea; phylum AGJL01; class Methanococci; order Methanococcales; family Methanocaldococcaceae; genus Methanocaldococcus. Next base: position 39 of record JAMOTQ010000142.1, on the reverse strand, counting down.
TTCTCAGTTAGGAGTAATGATAACTTCTTAATACCTTCT
>JAMOTQ010000141.1 GCA_027068365.1 Methanocaldococcus sp. | reverse complement strand
TTCATTAATAAATTTTATTAATTTTGAAAAACACTATAATTTTTAGCTAAGATTATTAATGAGGGATAGCATGGGAGTGCAGTTTGGTGATTTTATTCCAAAAAAAATTATTTCTTTTGAAGATTTAAAGGGGAAAAAAGTAGCTATTGATGGAATGAATGCATTATATCAATTTTTAACCTCTATAAGATTAAAAGATGGTTCTCCATTGAGAAATAGAAAAGGGGAGATAACCTCTGCCTATAATGGAGTTTTTTATAAAACCATACATTTGTTAGAGAACGATATAACTCCAATTTGGGTTTTTGATGGTGAGCCACCAAAGTTAAAGAAAAAAACAAGAGAAATTAGAAGAAAAATTAAAGAAGAAGCTGAGACCAAAATGAAAGAGGCAATTAAAAAGGAGGATTTTGAAGAAGCAGTTAAATATGCCAAGAGAGTTAGCTATTTAACTCCAAAAATGGTTGAAAACTGTAAATATCTGTTAAGTTTGATGGGCATTCCTTATGTTGAAGCTCCTTCTGAGGGAGAGGCACAAGCAAGCTATATGGCAAAGAAGGGAGATGTTTGGGCAGTTGTAAGCCAAGATTATGATTCCCTGTTATATGGAGCTCCGAGAGTTGTTAGGAACTTAACAACAACAAGGGAGATGCCAGAGCTTATCGAATTAAATGAGGTCTTAGAGGATTTAAGAATCTCTTTGGATGATTTGATTGATATAGCCATATTCATGGGGACTGACTACAATCCCGGAGGAGTTAAGGGTATTGGATTTAAAAGGGCTTATGAATTAGTTAGAAGTGGTGTGGCTAAGGATGTTTTGAAGAAAGAGGTTGAATACTATGATGAAATTAGGAAGATATTTAAAGAGCCAAAGGTTACCGATAACTACTCATTAAGTTTAAAATTGCCAGATAAGGAGGGAATTATAAAATTCTTAGTTGATGAAAATGACTTTAACTATGATAGGGTTAAAAAGCATGTTGATAAACTCTATAATTTAATTGCTAATAAAACAAAGCAGAAAACATTAGATGCGTGGTTTAAATAATTATAATTTATATAAGTTGTGATACTATGAGAAAAATTTACCTCATCTCTGATACGCATTTTAATCATGCAAATATCATAAAATATTGTAATAGACCTTTTGATAACGTTGAGGAGATGAATAAAACTCTAATAAAAAATTGGAATAATGTTGTTAGAGATAAAGATATTGTTTATTTCTTGGGGGACTTTATTTTGAGTAAAAATAAGGTTAAAAGAGCAAAAGAGCTTATGAAATTGTTAAATGGGGAGATTATTTTTATAAAAGGAAATCATGACAAGTTTGGTGAGAAATTTAGAGTTATTGAATATAAGGGCTATAAATTTATGTTAATACACAATCCAGATAGTCCCTATACTTTAAACTTTGATGGTTGGATAATTCATGGGCATCATCATGCAAACTATTTAGATGAATATCCATTCATAAACCCATACAAAAAGAGAATAAATGTTTCTGTTGAGGTTTTAGATTATAAACCAGTCAGCTTAGATTTAATTGTAAAACTGATAGAAAAGGGAAGATTTATTAGGACAATAAACGATTTGTAAAATTATTTAAAATTATTTAATAAGCTTAAATCCATTATCTTATTTTTTAATAGAGAATTTTAAAATTTGGTGATATTATGGAAAAACCAGTTATATGTAGAATAAAAGAGATAATAGAGGAAAGTCCAACGGTAAAAACATTTATTATAGATAAAGATTTTGATTTTAAGCCGGGACAGTTTGCAATGCTTTGGCTTCCAGGGGTTGATGAAAAACCATTTGGTTTCTCCTCAAAAAATAGTTTCAGCGTTGCAAGAGTTGGGAACTTTACCAAAAAAATGCATGAACTAAAAGAGGGAGATATAATAGGAGTTAGGGGACCTTATGGGACATATTTTGAGCCAATGGGGGATAAGGTTTTGGCAGTTGCTGGAGGTATTGGGGCAGCTCCAATTGTTACTGCAGTTGAAGAATTTTCAAAGCAAGGGGTTGAAATAACGACCATATTAGGGGCGAGAAGTAAAGAAGAACTGCTATTTTTAGATAGATTTAAAAAGTCAGGAAGATTAGAGATTTGCACAGACGATGGAAGTTTTGGATTTAAGGGCTTTACAACTGAAAAAATGAAAGAGATTTTAAAAGAGGAGAGATTTGATTTAATTATAACTTGTGGTCCAGAGATAATGATGAAAAAGGTTGTTGATATAGCTAATGAATACAATATCCCAGTTCAGGTTTCAATGGAGAGGTATATGAAGTGTGGTATAGGGATTTGTGGGCAGTGTTGTGTAGATGATGAGGGGCTTTGTGTTTGTAAAGACGGCCCTGTTTTTTGGGGAGATAAGTTGAAATTTATTAAAGAATTTGGGAAGTATAAAAGGGACGCAAGCGGTAAGAAGATTTATTATTAAAAAACTAACTGGATTTTTATTTTTTATCAATTTCAATTGTTAAATTTTAAATAAAATGGCTATAAGGGATTAATATGATAAAGTTTGGAGAGGCAGTTTTAGGAAATGAGATTAAGGCAGTGGTTAATGTTGCATTAGGAAAAGATAAAGAGATTAATGAAGT
>JAMOTQ010000140.1 GCA_027068365.1 Methanocaldococcus sp. | reverse complement strand
TGGCAACAGTTCCAATAGGTCCTATACATCCAGTATTAAAAGAACCATTAAGGATTAAACTTGTTTTAGATGGGGAAAAGCCAGTTGATGCTGAAATTGAAATGGGTTATGTGCATAGAGGTATAGAAAAAATTATGGAAGGAAAACACTGCCATAAAGGTATTTACTTAGCTGAAAGAGTTTGCGGTATTTGTTCGTTTGTTCATACAATGACATTCGCTGAGTGTATTGAAAATATATCAAAGATAGAAATTCCAGATAAGGCAAGATATTTAAGGGTTGTTACTTGCGAATTGGAGAGAATTCATAGCCATTTAATTGCTTCTGCTGTTTATAACCTATCTATTGAGCATGAAACACTTGCTATGTGGCTTTTGAATGTAAGGGAAATAATTATGGACTTAATAGAGATGATTACTGGGAATAGGGTTAATATGGGTTATAATGTAATTGGAGGAGTTAGAAGGGATGTAAATAGAGAGATGATAGATGAAATTTACAAAAAACTTGATATTTTTGAGGAGGAGATAAAAAATATTATTGAGGTCTTTGAAACAGGACCGTTAATAGCTTTGAGAAGTAAAGGAATTGCTGTATTGCCATATCATGAAGTTATGAGAACGAGGGCTGTTGGACCAGTTTGTAGAGGTTCTGGATTGCCAGAAAGTGATTGGAGGTTAAGACATTCAACATATCAAGAACTTAAATTTAAGCCAGTTTGGAGAGAAGAAGGAGATAATTTTGCGAGGATGATGGTAAGGCATGAGGAGATTATTGAGAGTGTTAGGTTAGTTAGGGAGGCATTAAAGCGTTATGAGGAGTGCTCAGGAGATGTGAGGGTTAGGGCGGAGGTTAAAGGAGGAAAAGGCGAGTGGAGAAATGAAGCTCCAAGGGGGGAGGTAACTTATAAGATGGAAATTACTGATGGGGGAATAATAAAGAGGATAATGATTAGAACACCAACTGTGATGAACTTGGAGGCGTATAAGTATATGTTAAAGACCTGCCCAACAGTTGCTGATGCTTTATCTGCCTATACAAGTATCGACCCGTGTGTTTCTTGCACTGAGAGGAGCATTGTTGTAATAAAAGATGGTAAAGAGGTTCCATTAAAACTTAATTTAAAATTTTAAATTATGTTATATTTAATCATTTAGGTGATTATTATGGCATCTTCGTTATGGTATCTTTATGAATTTGCAAAGAAGAAATGGATTAAAAGGTTTATTGATGCAAAATCAGACAAAAGCTCTTACATCCCTCCGGAGAGATATAGGAAAGTTCCTCCGATTGTTAAATTTCCCGAGAGATGTATATCTTGTGGAGGGTGTAAAGAGAGTTGTCCTGCCTTTGCAATTGAAATGGAATTTAACAGTAATTACAATAAGAAGATTCCAAAGATTGACGAGAATTCCTGTATAGCGTGTGCCAATTGTGTTGAAGTTTGTCCAACAGGGGTTTTGGAGATAGATAAGCATAGAGTTGAGACGGAGGGACTATTTTTTGATAAACCTAAATATAGCAATCTTATAATTGATGAAGAAGTTTGTGTTAAGTGTGGAAATTGTGAAAGGGCTTGCCCAATAAACATAATTGAGCGTAGGGAAGGGAAGTATGTAATTGACATGGCTTTATGTATATCCTGCAAAGAGTGTATTAAAGCTTGTCCAATTGAAAATGCCATAGTTGTTGTTGATGAAAAGACCTTAAAAGAAAAAATAGATAAGGCGTTTGAAATTAGAAATAAAAAAATTCTTGGAAAATTGGAAGTTAATGAGAATGTTATTGGTGAAATTCCTCATATTGTAAAAAGTTTGTGTGTTGATTGTGGAATTTGTAAAGATGTATGCGTTGGAGAGATTGACTTAAAGGAAAAGAAGGTTGTTGAATGTGTAAAGTGTGGTTTATGTATTGATGTTTGTCCAACAACTGCTATAAGGGTTCATAAGCCAATAATTCCAAAGAGAACTGATATTTGCTATGTTATTGATGAAGATTTATGTATTGGTTGTAGAATTTGCTACAAGGTTTGTGAAGTTGGGGCTATTAAAATCAGCAAGGAGACAAAACTGCCTTACATTATTCCAGAATTGTGTGTTAGATGTGGAGTTTGTGCAAGGGAGTGTCCTGTTGAAGCTATAAAAGTGGTTAAGCCAGAGGAAGCTCAGGAAGCTGTTAAAGTTAGAATAATTGAAGATGAAATAATTGAAAATATTGAGAATGATTTAATTTTATACACTGAGAAGTATGGAAAGGTTAAAGAAGAAATTGAAAAATTATCCCTCAAAAAATTGAAGGAAGAGCTTAGAAGGAAAGTTTATGAAGAAAATAGGAGGATAAAGGAAATAAAGAGGGAATTATATGATAAAGGAGATAATAGCTAAACATTTCAATTTAGAAGATAAAAATATTCAATTATATCCAAAATTTAATATTGTCTTAAATAAAAGGGATATTATCGTTAAAGAGGATAAATGTATTGGTTGTGGAAAATGCATTGAAGTTTGCCCAGTAAATGCAATAACTTACAGCAATAATAGATTATTTATAAAAATCAATAAGAAAAAATGTGTATTTTGTGGAAGATGCAAAAAGGTCTGTCCAACAAATGCTATCTTAATATTAAGATTGAGATGTGAAATTAACGAAGACATGAAGATTGTTGAAGTGGATAAGTATGAATTTATCAATTATATAAGTGAAAGATGTGCCTCTTGCTTAGTTTGTTTAAGAAACTGCCCATTTAATGCCATTGAAGAGTATGAAAACAAAATAAGGATTAATATAAATAAGTGTGAGCTTTGTGGGAGATGTGAAGAAATCTGTCCATTAAATGCTATAATATTGCGATAAAAAATTAAGAGGCATTTGCCTCGCTTCGCTCGGCAATGCATCCCGGGTATACCAATAGGGCGGTAGCCCTATGGGTGAAGAGTTATGCTCGTTGAATGCTATAATATTGCGATAAAATACTTTGATAAAATACTTTTTATTATGGGTGATTACATTGATTGAGATAAAAAAACCATTAGATGAAATATTATCAAACATAGATGGAGATAAAAATCATCTTGGAGAGATAGCCAAGAAAATAACTCCAATAACTTACAAATTAATATATACAAATGAAAGTAAATGTATTAGATGCAATCTCTGTTATAAAGAGTGTCCAGTAGATGCCATTGAAAAAGCCAAAGTAAGAAAAGCGGCTAAGATAATTGAAGATAAATGTGTCAAATGTGAGATTTGTGCTCAAACATGCCCAGTTGGAGCAATATATGTTATTGATGGTAGAGCGGAAGTTAGAGATAGTGAAGTTCATTATACAATAAATGAAATAACTACACCACACAGAAAGATAAGGTTAAAAAACTATGAGCTTGATAAAGATAAGTGTATAAAATGTGGAATATGTGCAAGATTCTGCCCAACAGGTGCTATAAAGGTTGTTAGAAGGAAGAGTATTGAAGTTAATTTAGATTTATGTATGGGCTGTGGTGCCTGTGCTGAGGTCTGCCCAAAAAAATGTATAAAGGTTGAAAGCGATATTGGAGAAGTGATAAAAACCAGGGATATTGAAGTTGATAAAAATCTATGCGTTGGATGCTTCGTTTGTGTTGAAGAATGTCCAGTGAATGCCATTGAGCAAGATGGAGATAAGGTTAAGATTATTAAAGATAAATGTATATTGTGTGGAAGATGTGTAGATGTTTGTCCAGCAAATGCTATAAAGATGTGGGAAATAATATAATACAAGAATGAAGTTTTAATAAATTATTTTTATCTATTTTTGATGAATCTATTGAGATTTCTGTTTTTACATGCAAGTATAATTTTTTAGCATCAAGTTGGGTTTAACCGCAAAGTATATATATGGGCATATATAAAAATTTGTATAGTCATATAATCACATAAATTATTATTACCAATTATTACAGGTGATGATTATGGTAAAATATGGGATAAAAATTGGAGATGATAAAGTAGAGATTGTGAGATATTCAACAGTTTATACTGATGAAGGTATTGAAGAACTTGAAGAAGTATATTTACAAATTAAAGCTGATGATTATGAAAGTATATTAGGGAAGTATGAACCGTATCCAAAAAAGGATGTAAGATTCGTTGGAAATTTAGATGATTTAAAGGTTGTTAAAGGGCAGGAAATGAGAACCGCAGTTCCAATTCCATTATCCTTGTGTAGAGCCAAGTATTTGAAAAGAATTGACGAAGATGATGAAAGAATAACCTACTTAGATATTAATGGAGTTCCTATCCAAAGAGGAATAATAGTGGGAATTGTTGTGGGTGTTCAGCATAAAAGAACATCTACGGGCAAAGATTACACAATATTTAGAGTGTTTGATGGATACGGATGGGGAAGATTGAGATTATTTGGAATTAAAGCAAATCCAGAAATATTTACGGGGATGTTTATTAGAGGATTTGTTAGGTTTGGAGCCGTTGAATTTAGAACCGAGGAAGGAGAGATGAGAAAAGCGATATCTTTAACGCTAAATGATATGCCCGTAATTGTTCAACCTAAGGAATATATTGTCCATAAAAAGTTTATAGATGAGGTTGTTTTACCAAGAGTTGCTCCTGAGTTGATTGAAGAAGAAAAAGAGGAAGAAGAAGCAATAAACAGTTAAATTATCAATAAATAATTTTTTGGTGATATTTATGGTATTGGGAAAAATATCATCTCCATAGGGCTCTGCCCTATTGGTATACCCACTAACACCTCCTCGCTTACGCTCGGAGGTGTAAATTCAAATTAATAATTAGGTGATATTTATGGTATTGGGAAAAATAAAATCACTACTACCAAATTCACAGATTTTAACAAAAGTTAAGATTGTAGATATTAGAAAAAAAGAGAGTGAGGAAGGTTCTATATTTTACATTGGAACTATGGTTGATAAGGATGGAGTAGCTAATTTTATAACAACAATTCCATTGGAGAAAGGAAAGTGTTATGAGATATTTGGTAAAATAACAGAAGAAAAGAGTGTCAGAATTATTGAAAAGATTATTAAAGGTGTAAAATATCCAAGAGAAATTCCAGAAATACCCAAAGAAGAGCTATATAATAGAGGGGAAGTTTTAGATGTAAAAGTCCCAGCCATATTGGAAGTTTCTCCATCAACAATTTTTGTAAATTACTATTGTAAAATATGTAGAGGAATTGTTGATACTAAGATTAAACCAAGAGGTTTGGTTTATATTTGTAGAAATTGCGGAGAAATAGACCCAGAAGATGTAGATGTAAAAATTAAAGTGTTTGGAAAAATACACTTTGGGACTTCCTCAAAAAGATGCTATATTCCACCAGCAACATTGGAACAATTTATGCCAGGAATATCAAATATGCTTGACGAATATGGAATTGAGGATACAATTAGAGAAATTTGCTTAAAATTAAATGGAAAAACATTCTTAGTTAGAGGATTTGAAGGGAAGGAAGGAAATTATATCATAACTGAAATTGAGGACATCTAAAAAACCTATGAAAATCTATTTTTAAAGACTAAATATTTTAATATCATTTATAGTTATTTTTAATTTTTAAGTCCTGCCAAATTTTTATAAAATATTAAGGAGGTTAGGTTATGTTATGTATAAAAAAACCGTCTGTAGCTTCAGCTTTTAATGAGTTAATTCCCAAAATATTGAAAGATGGGGATATGGTTGAGACAGAGTTTGGTGAAAGAACAAAAGAGATTAGAAATACAATTATAGAAATTACAAATCCAAGATTAAAAAAAGTGCCAGAAAAATATCCTTTGGGAGAGAAAGCTGTGGAAGAATATACAAAAAATCTATTATATGGTTCTAAAAATGTTTTTAGCTATGATTATCATGAGAGGTTGTTTGAGTATCCCTATAATGATGAAAAAATAAACCAAATAGAATATATTATTGAAAAGTTAAACCAGCAGAGAAATAGTAGGAGAGCCATAGCAATCACTTGGAATCCAAAAATTGATATTGAAATAAGCAAGGATGAAAGAGGAAGTGTCCCATGTCTCCAATTTGTTCAATTCTTAATTAGAAATGGGAAACTGTATCAAACGGTTATCTTCAGAAGCAACGACGCACTACTGGCTTTCGTAAGTAATGCGATAGGTCTGATAACGTTAGGAGAGTATATAGCAAATAAGGTTGGTGTTGGTTATGGTACTTACACTCATCATGCTATTTCAATGCATATTTATGTTGATAGGGATAAAGATTATATTAAAAAATACTTCCCTAAATGTTTGAAATATTTGTGGTGATTGAAAATGGGTATTAGGAAAAAGGTAAGTGATAGAATGATTAATGAATTTATCAGATTATATTTAGACAAGAAGTGGTCTATTTCAGAAATAGCAAATTATTTTGGATTACACCATGAAACAGTAAGGTATCATTTGAAAAAAAGAAATATAGGCCTAAGACGGTATAACGAAAGTAGAGTTATTAGAAACGGACTAAAACTGAATCTTGAACCGTCTGAAAGTTTATCTTATATCTTAGGAGTAATAGAAGGAGATGGATGTGTTACTAAAAATAAAAACAGTGGACATTACTATACTAATCTGAATGCAATAGATAAAGATTTTGTCGATGAGTTTGAACGTCATCTTAGAAATATAGGTTTTACAAAAATTCAAAGGTCTACTGTTAAGTATGAAAATGAGGGGAGAAAAAACCAATATGTTGTTAGAGCATACTCGAAATACTTCTATGATTGGTACTGGAATTTGGACAAATATAAAAGTTACATAAAAATGTTCAAAAGTAATCACGATTATATGGCAATGTTTTTGAAAGGGATGTTCGACAGTGAAGGATGTGTCGAAATAATATATAGTAAAAGAAGAAATCCAAAAAGTGCATTTATCCATATTTCCAATACTAACGAGAAACTAATAGATTTGTGTTGTAAATTTTTAGAAAGTTTAGATATACAATATAGATTAGAACTCAAGAAACGAAAAAATGATAATAAAAAGGATGTTTGGAAAATATTTATAAAACCACATAGTTTTAACGATTTCAGAGAAAAAATTGGAACTTCAATAAAAAGAAAATACGACAAAATGTATATTGCATGTAGTATGAAAAGAGTGAACTATTTAACAGACAAGGAAAGGACTGAAATAATAAAATTGTATAACGAAGGTTATAACATTAATCAAATAAGGAAAAAGATTGGTAGAGATTTCAATACAGTAAAAAGATGTTTACAAAAAGAAAGTATTATTTAAGGTATCACACATTTTGCAGAAAAGACAAATACTCGACTAAAAAACTATGTGCATCATTCTGTTAGCATGCATATTTATGTTGATAGGGATAAAGATTATATTAAAAAATACTTCCCAGAATGCTTGAAATATATTGATTTGTAGGTTTATAGATTTATTCTTTTTCTTTTTTACCTTCAACTTTTTCAACAATTCTTTTAACAATCTTTTTAAACTCTTCACTTGCCTTACAATCGAGCAAAACCATTGGAATACCCTTATCACTTGCCTCCCTTGCTTTAATATCCAAAGGAATTCTTCCTAAAAATTCAACTCCAAACTCTTTTGCTGCTTTTTCTCCTCCTCCCTTACCAAATATATCCACAACTTTATTGCAGTATGGGCAGACAAACCCACTCATATTTTCAATAATTCCAATAATTGGAATGTTTAGCATTTTAGCCATTGTAATTGATTTCTTAACATCCAATAAAGAGACCTCTTCAGGAGTTGTGACTATTATAGCCCCATCAATATCTGGAATTGATTGCATGATAGTTAATTGCTCATCCCCAGTTCCTGGAGGGGTGTCTATTAACAAATAATCAAGTTCTCCCCAAACAACATCTGCCAAAAACTGCCTAATAGCTCCACTAACCTTTGGACCTCTCCAAATAACGGGAGTTTTATCATCTGGTAATAAATAACCAATAGACATCGTTTTTATTCCATCTTTTGTAATTATTGGAAATATTCCAGCAGGTCCTGCCATTGGTTGAACATTTTCAACCCCAAGCATCTTTGGGATGTTGGGACCGTGAATATCAGCATCTAAGACACCAACCTTCTTACCCATTAAGTTTAAAGCTGCTGCTAAATTAACCGTTACTGTTGATTTACCAACTCCACCCTTACCACTTAAAATAACTATTTTGTGTTTTATTTTTGACATGTTTTCTCTAATTTTTGCGTCTTGCTGGGCTAAGAGTTTCTTTGTATCTGGACAGGTATTTTTTGATGGACAGTTATCGCAATTACCATTACATTCAGCCATGTTATCACCATTTCCCACTTATGAGTAAAAATAATAACCACTAAATAAATAATAAAAGAGAGCATATAAAATTATCTATCTCTATGTGATATAAAATTACGCCCACATATAAAGGATGAAAAAATAGTAAGAGGTTTATTCATCCTTAGCTATTAACTTACCAGCATCAGGTCCAGATTTTAAGTTATAGATTTCAGTTATTTTTATGACAACAGCTCCTTTTGGTTTTAAATCTGGTTTTAATGATTTATCAACTTCCTCAGCTATTTTTAAATACTCTCCTTCTGTGTAGTATTCAGCAGTTCCTTTATATTGATAAGGCACATCTTTGCAGTTTGCAGTTGTTAAAGCAACTTTAGGGTTTTCTAAGATGTTTTTTAAAGTTTTATTCATGTAATTATCAGATATCAATACAATTCCTTTCTCAGCATCTAAAACCTTAACCGCCCTCATTGCTGAAACATTTGGAATTCCATCTTTTGAAGATGTAGCTAAAAATACTATTTCATTTTCTAAGGACTTAACCATATCTTCATTTAGCTTTACCATGCTATCACCAAAACATTTTTTCATTTAAACTTTATATAATGTGTCTCTATACATAAATACATAATTAACTATAACTATTTTTATTTTTATTAACTATTTTTATTGGTGATGATTATGAAAATTTGTATTCAACCAGTTGGGGATGTTGATGATGAGATTTTAAAATTTTTAAAGAAAAAACTTGGTGATGTATTTGGAGCTTGTGAAATACTTCCTAAAATGGACATTCCTACCTATGCCTATAATTTTAATAGAGGACAGTTTAATTCAACCTTAATTTTAAAATCACTTCCAAAAGTATGTGATATAGTTTTGGGTGTTGCAGAGGTAGATATATATGCCGATAATTTAAATTTTGTATTTGGGGAGGCAGAGTTACTTGGGAAGAGAGCTTTAATATCATTGGCAAGATTAAGACCTGAAATTTATGGACTACCACCAAATAAGGACATTTTAAAAATTAGAGCTTTAAAAGAGGCAATGCATGAAATAGGACATGTTTTGGGGTTGACACATTGTGAGAATAAAAGATGCGTTATGAGTTTTTCAAATTCTATTATCGATGTGGATTTAAAGGATTGGAAATATTGTGAAAAATGCTTAAAAAAGCTAAGAGATAGAGGAATTTACCTTAAAATTTAATTATTTTAGTTTAATTATTTTCTTTTTCTTCTTCTAACTTTAATATTGCCTCAGCAATATCTCCATTACACTCCTCTAATGCCTTTCTTGCTTCTTCTTTTGAAACATTGCACTGGTTAGCTACTAATTCAACATCTTCCTCTGTTATTTCAACTTTAACCTCTTCCTCTTCTACTTTTTCTTTTTTAATCTTCTTTGGTTTTCCTGTTATTGAGTAAGTTTTAACCCCCAATATGTCCATAACCTGAACCTTTGGCTCTTCAAATATCCATTCCTCCTCATCAAATACAAATATTACCTTTTTAACATCTAAGTCCTCAGTTTCCATTCCAAAATCTTTCATCATCTTTTGCATTTTTTTCAACATTCTTGGATTTACTTTTCCTGGAAACATCTTTTCACCAAACTTCTATTGTCTCCTTACTTTTTATTCGTAGATATTTTTATAATTTTATAGTCCCAATAATAAATGCCAAAAGAACAATGTTCATTATAATTTTTAAAAATTTTGAAACCCTTGAAGCAGTTTCTTTATTTGGACTCTTTAATAATAAAGCCATAGTATAGATAAACAAAATATCACATATTACTATTAAAATTAAATACCCTATCCCAAATATTTTTAAAATGTAGGGAAGAGGACTCAATACAACTGCCAAAACAATCAAAAATGTGGCAAAATATAATGCTTTTTTACCATACTTCATTGGTAGTGAAATAACACCTTCTTTTTTATCTCCCTCAATATCTTCAGAATCCTTAACTATCTCCCTACCCCAAATTGAAAGCAGAGAGCATAAAAATAAAATAATAACTGGCATAACATTTTTTCCAGCAACTCCACCAAATAAAAATACAGAACCAGTTAAATAACCAATAATAAAGTTCCCAATTGGTTTATATTTTTTGTATTTTTTTGCATACAGGTAGAGGAAGGTGGCATTAATCACAGCTATAATTAATGCATACACATTTATAAATAAAGAAAGAAATAAGCCAAAAATTAACAAAATGGCTGAGAATATTTTTGCCTCATTTAATTTAATTTTTCCAGATGGTAAAGGACGAAACGGTTTATTTATTTTATCTATCTCAATATCAAAAATATCGTTTATCACATTCCCATAGGCACAGACAAAAAATACAACAAAAAATACCAAAAGAGATTTTAAAATATCAATCTCAAAGTTTGATGAGATTAAATAACCTATAATCCCACCAATAGACGCAGTTATACAGTTTTTAACCCTAATAAGTTCCAAATAAGTTTTTAACTTTTCCATATAAACCCCCAAAATATAATATTTTTATCCAAAAAATAATAACAAAAAACTATTTATATACCTTCACAAAAAGTATTTGGAAAGGTTTAGGAGTTGATTAACTTGATTAAAAAAGGCGACTATGTCAAAGTAGATTATGTATTAGAAGTAGATGGGAAAGTTATTGACACATCAATTGAAGAAGTAGCTAAAGAAAATAACATATACTACCCTGAGAGAGAATACAAACCAATTGGATTTATCGTAGGTAATGGAGAATTAATCGAAGGTTTTGAAGAGGCAGTTATCGGTATGGATATTGGAGAAGAAAAGACCGTAACAATTCCACCAGAAAAAGGTTATGGGCTCAGAGATGAAAGATTAATTCAAGAGATTCCTAAAGAAATGTTTGCTGATGCTGATTTTGAACCACAGGAAGGAATGCTAATTTTAGCCAGTGGAATCCCTGCAAAGATAATAAAGGTTACTGATGATACTGTAACCTTAGATTTTAACCACGAGCTTGCTGGAAAAGAATTAAAATTCACAATAAAAGTAAGAGATGTCCAGCCAGCTGAATCAGAATAAATATTACCTATTTTCTTTTTTGTCAGTTTAGGAAATTTCCTAATCATCAATACCTTTTTTATATCAAAATCTTAAAAAGTTTTTTCAAATACTTATCCTCGGTATAAAAATTTATATATGATTTCAATTTTATCATTATGTTACCTTTTAAGTTATTTTTGGTGATTAGATGAAAGGTGCTGAAGCAATTATTAAAGCATTAGAAGCTGAAGGAGTTAAGATTATATTTGGTTATCCAGGAGGAGCTATGCTTCCCTTTTACGATGCATTATACGATAGCGACTTAATCCACATACTAACAAGGCACGAGCAGGCAGCAGCACACGCAGCAGATGGATTCGCAAGAGCAAGCGGAGAGGCAGGAGTTTGCGTCTCTACATCTGGGCCTGGAGCAACAAACTTAGTTACTGGAATAGCAACTGCTTATGCAGATTCGTCCCCAGTTATTGCTTTAACAGGGCAAGTCCCTACCAAATTAATTGGGAACGATGCATTTCAGGAGATTGATGCTCTCGGCTTATTTATGCCAATAACAAAACACAACTTCCAAATAAAAAAGCCAGAAGAGATTCCTGAAACATTCAGGGCGGCTTTTGAAATTGCTACAACAGGGAGACCGGGACCTGTTCATATAGACATCCCAAAAGATGTGCAAGATGGAGAGATTGATATTGAAAAATACCCAATTCCGGCAAAGGTTGATTTGCCCGGCTACAAACCAAAAACTGTGGGACATCCTTTACAGATAAAAAAAGCCGCTAAGTTAATAGCTGAGGCAGAAAGACCAGTTATATTAGCTGGTGGAGGAGTTATAATTAGTGGAGCATCAGAAGAGCTGTTAAGATTAGCTGAATTTGTTAAAATTCCAGTTTGCACAACTTTAATGGGTAAAGGATGTTTTCCAGAAGACCATCCTTTATCATTAGGAATGGTTGGAATGCATGGAACCAAGGCAGCTAACTATGCAGTTACGGAGTGTGATGTTCTCATAGCAATTGGATGTAGATTTTCAGATAGGGTTACAGGGGATGTGAGATACTTCGCACCAGAGGCAAAAATTATACACATAGATATAGACCCAGCTGAGATAGGGAAGAACGTTAGGGCAGATGTTCCAATAGTCGGAGATGCAAAAAATGTTTTGAGAGATTTATTATCTGCATTAATTGCTTTGGAGATTAAAGATAAAGGAGCATGGCTTGAAAGAATTTATGAATTAAAAAAGATATCTATTCCAATGATGGACTTTGATGACAAACCAATAAAACCTCAGAGGTTTGTTAAGGACTTAATGGAAGTTTTAAATGAAATTGACCCAAAATTAAAAAACACCATTATAACAACAGATGTAGGACAAAATCAAATGTGGATGGCTCATTTCTTCAAAACAAAGATGCCAAGAAGCTTTTTAGCTTCTGGTGGTTTAGGAACTATGGGCTTTGGATTCCCAGCGGCAATTGGGGCTAAGGTGGCTAAACCCTACGCTAATGTTATCTCTATTACAGGAGATGGGGGCTTTTTAATGAACTCCCAAGAGTTGGCAACAATTAGCGAGTATGACATCCCAGTTGTTATTTGCATATTTGACAATAGAACATTAGGAATGGTTTATCAATGGCAGAACTTATATTATGGACAGAGGCAGAGTGAAGTGCATTTAGGAGAAAGCCCCGACTTTGTTAAATTAGCTAAAAGTTATGGAGTTAAGGCAGATAGAGTAATAAGCCCAGATGAGATTAAAGAGAAATTAAAGGAGGCAATATTAAGTAATGAGCCATATCTATTGGATATCGTTATAGACCCTGCTGAGGCACTACCAATGGTTCCACCGGGAGGGAAATTAACAAACATAGTCCAACCAATTAGGGTAGAGCCAAAGATTAAAAAGGCAGAATTTGAAGAGATTAAAAAAATTAGGGAAATGGTAACTGTTAAAGAGTTGTAATTTAGTATTATAAAATCTTTTTTTATTTTTTCTCTAATAATTTCATTTACTTTTATAACTAAAATTATTATGGAGGGGGAGTTTAATGAAAATAGAATTCATGCAAGGAAATCAGGCATGTGCAAAAGGGGCAATAAAAGCAGGATGTAGATTTTTCGCTGGCTATCCCATAACTCCATCCACGGAGATAGCTGAGGCAATGGCAAGAGAACTGCCAAAGGTTGGGGGCTACTATATACAAATGGAGGATGAACTTGGAAGTATAGCGGCAGTTATTGGAGCAAGTTGGGGAGGTTTAAAGGCAATGACAGCTACCTCAGGGCCAGGTTTTAGCTTAATGCAGGAAAATATTGGATTTGGATATATGACAGAAACGCCCTGTGTAATTGTTAATGTTCAAAGAGGAGGACCTTCAACAGGGCAGCCAACTTCAGCATCACAGGGAGATATGATGCAGTGTAGATGGGGGAGTCATGGGGATTATGAAGTTATCGCCCTATCTCCAAGTTCCGTCCAAGAGATGTATGATTTCACAATAATGGCATTTAATTATGCTGAAAAATATAGAATTCCAGTTTTTGTAATGGCTGATGAGGTAGTTGGACACATGAGGGAAAAGGTAGTTTTACATGACAACATAGAAATAATTAATAGAAAAAAACCAGAAGAAAAACCATGTAAAAAACCATATCCTTTTGATAAATTAATCCCAGAGATGCCTGTCTTTGGTGAGGGTTATAATGTCCATATAACTGGATTGACTCATGATGAGAGGGGTTATCCAGATGTTTCAGCTGAGACACATGATAAGTTAGTTAGGAGGATAGTAAATAAAATAAGAAAAAATAAGGACGATATTATTAGATGGGAAGGAGAGAATTTAGAGGCAGAAATAGTATTTGTTTGTTATGGCTCTCCTTCAAGGACTGTAAAACATGCAGTTAGAAATTTGAGAGAGAAGGGTTTAGATGTTGGATATATAAGGTTGATAACTGTCTATCCATTCCCTGATGAGTTATTAAAGAAGTTGAAGGCAGAGAAGGTTGTAGTTCCAGAGATGAATTTAGGGCAGATATACTATGAAGTTGAAAGATGTTGTAAAAACTCTGAGGTAATTTTAGTTGATAAGATTGGAGGGGAGTTGCATAGACCAGAAGAATTGGAGAG
The DNA here is from genome assembly GCA_027068365.1 of Methanocaldococcus sp. Taxonomy (GTDB): domain Archaea; phylum AGJL01; class Methanococci; order Methanococcales; family Methanocaldococcaceae; genus Methanocaldococcus. The sequence continues at coordinate 5,209 of JAMOTQ010000140.1, read as the reverse complement.
AGCTGTTTTAGAATAATTTTAAACTTTTAGATTTTTATTTTATCATAAGGAAAATATTGGACATAAAGAGGTAAAAAGGGGCTGATTATGAAAAAACTGGTTGGGCTTATATTACCTTTATTTTTGATTATATCAATATGTGGATGTCTTGATGATGAGGGAGATAAATTAAACACTGTGGGAAATAAACCTACATCAACCAATTTAGAAAATAATTTAAATAAATCGATTAATGTAAATATAGATAACAATATGAAAAAAAATATAACAAATCTAACATGTTACAAAAATTTAACAAAAAATACAACAAAAAATCTTAAAACAAAAAAATATGATTTCTCAAAACATGTAGATATGGAAAAGATGTTTTTAAATCTCGATTATGATAAAGAGATGTATTTAGATAACAAAATAATAAAAAAATATGAAAATATAACTTTTGTGGTTAGTAGAAAGCCAGAAGATTTTTCAAACGCTTACCTTTATAATGAAGTTAAAAAATATCCTCAAAGAGACATTTATGGAAATTACTATTATTATGAATTCATCCCAAAAAATGCAAATTTGTCAATTAGCTACTGCTATTATAGAAAGATAGGGAATTATTACATAGTTATGCAGACATTTGAAAAGAGCAAAAGAGTCAGTGATTTATGGATAAATTGGACTAAATACATATTTAGTTTGTTTGAAGAATAAATATTTTTTATTTTTAAATAATAAGCCGCCTCAGCGCTCATACGGTTCATCATCAAATCAGCAAAGCCAATCATCATCATTGGCGACTTTTTTTGGTGATTATTATGATAAGAAACGCTTTAATATTAGATGGCTATACAGATGAGCCAGCTGGTTTAGGCGTTCCTCCTTATATAGGGATTTATCCAAGATATGCTTATGGTGTTTTAGATAAATATAATGTTAAGGTAGATTACATAACAATAGATAGATTTAGAGAGTTAAGAGGAGCTTTCAATTTAGATAAATATGACGCAGTAATATGTATTTGTGGATTTCATACGCCTGGAAAGTATTTAAATGCAAATCCTGCAACATTAAAGGAATTTGTTTCAATATTATATAAATATAATGGCTTAAAAATTTTGGGTGGTCCAGCGGCAACAAAATACGGCTCTTCAATGATTGGAGGAAAAATAGAGGATGAAAGTAAATACAAATCATTTTTTGATATTGTTGTTGAGGAGGACTTAGAGGCAGTTTTAAATGATTTGTTAAGGGAGGGAAGTGTAGAGAAAATTGATTTTAACAGATATAGAAATTATGAAGAGTTGAGAGAGTATGCAATAAGAGGGGCTAAGGTTGTTAAATTACATCCAAATTATCCATACATAATAGCTGAAATTGAGACATATAGAGGATGTTCAAGAGCTTTAAGTGGGGGCTGTTCTTTTTGCACAGAGCCGAGAAGGTTTGGATTGCCAAAATTTAGAGATGAGAAAGATATTGTAGATGAGATTAAAGCACTATATGGTGAAGGGATAAGATATTTTAGAATTGGGAGACAGCCATGTATCTTTTCATACAAATCAATTGATTCTGAGAAGGAAGAGGTTCCAAAGCCAAATGTTGAGGCAATTGAAAGATTATTTAAAGGCATTAGAAATGTTTCAAATCCAAAGGTTTTGCATATAGATAATGCCAATCCAGCAGTGATAGCAAGGCATGAAAATGAAAGCAAAAAAATAGCTAAAATATTGGTTAAATACTGCACTTCTGGAAATGTTGCTGCATTTGGTGTTGAGAGCTTTGATGAGAAAGTAATTAAGGCAAATAACTTATTAACTACACCAGAGGATGTTTTAAAGGCAGTTCAAATTTTAAATGAAATTGGTGGGAAAAGAGGAGAAACTGGACTGCCATATCTATTGCCCGGCATAAATCTATTATTTGGTTTGAAGGGAGAGAGAAAAGAGACCTTCAACATAAATTTTGAATATTTAAAAGAAATTTATGACAAGGGCTTTATGCTCAGAAGGATTAATATAAGGCAAGTAGTTCCATTTTTTGGAACTGAAATAACTATAAAAGATATAAAAAAGGCAGAAAAAAGGAAAAAATTATTTTTGTGGTTTAAAGAAAAAGTTAGAGAGGAGATAGATAACAAAATGCTTAAAAGGGTTGTTCCAAAAGGAACTATATTGAAGGATGTATTTGTTGAAGTTAAAGAGAGGGAAGATTTATATTTTGGAAGGCAATTTGGAAGTTATCCATTATTAGTTGGAATTGTAGATAAAAATCTCAAAATTGGTAAGTTTGTAGATGTTGAAGTTATAGATTACGGTAGAAGGTCGATAACTGGAAAAGTTGCTAAACCATAAAAAATTTACACCTCCGAGCATAAGCGAGGAGGTGTTAGGGGTATGCCAATAGGGGTTTGCCCTATGGATGGAAGAAGGTCGATAACTGGAAAAGTTGCTAAAAAATGATACTATTTTCGGATTTTAGTTTTTAGATATTTTACCTAAAATTTTAAATATATTATAGCCAATATTTGAAACAGTTTTTATTGGTATTGAATTCATTAAATCAACTAACATACATATCAAATTATTTTTATGAGGGATTGTTATGATGGTTAGGATATTTGATACAACTTTGAGGGATGGAGAACAAACACCCGGAGTTTCTTTAACACCAAATGACAAGTTAGAGATTGCAAGAAAATTGGATGAGTTGGGAGTTGATGTTATAGAGGCAGGTTCAGCCATAACCTCAAAGGGAGAGAGAGAAGGAATAAAATTAATAACAAAAGAAGGTTTAAATGCTGAAATATGCTCATTTGTTAGGGCTTTACCAGTTGATATTGATGCGGCATTAGAGTGTGATGTAGATAGCGTTCATTTAGTAGTGCCAACTTCACCAATCCACATGAAGTATAAGTTAAGAAAGACAGAAAAAGAGGTTTTAGAAACAGCTTTAAAGGCAGTAGAGTATGCCAAAGAACATGGGTTAATTGTTGAATTGTCAGCAGAAGATGCAACAAGAAGTGATGTTAATTTCTTAATAAAACTATTTAATGAAGGAGAAAAAGTTGGGGCAGATAGGGCTTGTGTTTGCGATACAGTTGGAATTTTGACACCACAAAAAAGTCAGGAGTTGTTTAAAAAAATAACTGAAAATGTCAATCTTCCAGTTTCAGCTCATTGCCATAATGATTTTGGAATGGCTACTGCAAATACATGCTCAGCAGTTTTAGGTGGGGCTGTTCAGTGTCATGTAACTGTTAATGGAGTTGGAGAGAGGGCGGGAAATGCTTCATTGGAAGAGGTGGTTACTGCATTAAAAATACTTTATGGCTATGACACAAACATAAAAATGGAAAAGTTATATGAAGTTTCAAGGATTGTTTCAAGATTGATGAAAATCCCTGTTCCTCCAAATAAGGCAATTGTTGGAGACAATGCCTTTGCTCATGAAGCAGGAATACACGTTGATGGTTTAATAAAAAATACTGAGACCTATGAACCAATAAAGCCGGAGATGGTTGGAAATAGGAGAAGGATAATATTGGGAAAGCACTCCGGTAGGAAGGCATTAAAATATAAACTTGATTTAATGGGAATAAAAGTTAATGATGACCAATTAAATAAAATATATGAAAAAGTTAAAGAATTTGGTGATTTAGGTAAGTATATCTCAGATGCTGACTTATTTGCCATAATTAGAGAAGTTTTAGGTAAAGAAATTGAAGAAAAAATTAAGTTAGATGAATTAACTGTTGTGTCTGGAAATAAAATAACCCCAATTGCATCTGTTAAACTCCATTATATTGGAGAAGATATAACTTTAATAGAAACCGCCTATGGGGTTGGTCCAGTAGATGCGGCAATAAACGCTGTAAGAAAGGCAATAAGTGGAGTAGCTGATATCAAGTTGGAGGAGTATAGGGTTGAGGCAATTGGGGGTGGAACCGATGCGTTAATAGAGGTTACAGTTAAATTAAGAAAAGGAACTGAAATTGTTGAAGTTAGAAAATCAGATGCTGATATAATAAGAGCTTCTGTAAATGCTGTTATGGAAGGAATCAATATGCTATTAGATTAAGTAATTCTCTATATCAAAAATTCTAACATCAAAAGTTTATATATTAAGTTATAAGTATTGCTAAGTTGAAAGTTAGATACTTGTTTATTCTTTTTTTAAATTTTTAAAAAATCAGAAATTGTCCAAGAAATGTTCTATAATGTATTTATATGAGAAACTCTTAAACTAAATAGTAACCATAAAGAAGTTCCATAATTATGCACAGGTGAAATTATGAAAAAGTATATGTTAGTCCTAATGTTGTTAGGGCTTATCTCTCTAACAACAGTTTTTGGTTATGGAGATAACGGTCCGTTATATGTGACATATTATGAAAAATACAATATAACAGGGAATACCACCGGGGATGGAAGTGTTAATGTCAATATCAACAATATAACTGGGTATTTAACAATTAACAATACTGGGACAACTGCAAATGACACACTTTTCGATGTTTGGGTTGCAATAAATATATCCAACAATAAATCAGGGTTAATAGTCGAAAACCCTTACGGATTAAATTATAGCATTTATACATCCTATAACTCAGATTGGGGTTATACAGGATTGCCTAACAATTCAAATACCTACATACAAATCCCAACATTACCTAATGGAACTTACATTATATTCAAAATTGTCCTCAATGAAAGTGCCATAGGAAATCCACTGATTGTAACTGAAAGTTACAGTAGCACAAAGATTCCAGCAAGAAAGAATGCTGACTGGTTAGTCACAATAAACATTAGTAGAAATGCATCAGTCACTGACAAAACAATCCTCGTAAGTATGTCAAAATATTTAAGTAATTCACCAAGTGATTATGGAGATACAAACTGGACGCTTTTAAATATAACATCCTATGAAAACTCAACAGGTTCAGTAACTTTATGGGACGGTCCTTATTTCACTGGAACTGCAAATGATTCATTAAATTGGACAGGAGTTATATTAAATGATTCACAGAATGCAAGTATTAAAATTAATATAACTGGAAAGTATGACTATGCAAATAGGTCAGCATTATTAACCAATTATGGGTTTGCAGTGATATTCTTTAAATTCAACGGCACAGCATCAGGGACTCATTTAGATGGAGTGTATGCAACAGGTATGGGTGGAGTTAGTGCATACAAACAAGGTCCAGAACAAGATACAAGTG
>JAMOTQ010000139.1 GCA_027068365.1 Methanocaldococcus sp. | reverse complement strand
AAATATTTTGAAAAGAACTATAAAAAGAGCATAATTTAATTTGAGGGAGAAAATATGGATGAGGAGATTTTAGCTCGGTTGATAACATTTACAGATGATGTTGTTTTATGCATTGTGTTAAATGACGGAAGGAAGATGATAACCAATGGTAAAAAGATATTAGCTGGGAAAATTGAGGGAGAACTTGCTTCTTTTATACTAAATGCCTCTAAGGAGTTTTTAAAGGATAAAAAAGTTGGTGTAAAAAAATTTAAAAATTACAATATATACTTTGAAAAAATAGATATAAACAAGTTTTTAAAATCCATTGGAGGAGAATTTGTTAAAAATGCAATAACTGTTAGGGAATTTTTAGAGTTGATAGAAAAAGAGAATGTTATTATAGTGGATGCAAGAAGTCCAAGAGAATTTGAAGAAGAAACAATTCCAGGGGCAATAAACATTCCTCTATTTTTAGATGAAGAACATACATTAATTGGAAAAATTTATAAACAAGAGGGTAGGGAGAAAGCCATAGAAATAGCTACAAATATCATTGAGAAAAGCTTAAAGAGGATTTTAAATGAAGCAAAAAAACTTGACAGGAATAAGTTAATTGTTGTTTTCTGTGCAAGGGGAGGAATGAGGAGCCAAACTATGGCTTTAATCTTACAGCTATTGGGATTTAAGGTTAAGAGATTAATAGGAGGTTTTAAAGCGTTTAAACATGCAGTTAAAGATTAAAATTAAAATTATAAAAGCTTTAAATGCCCTGTAATTTTATCTATCTTCTCATCCTTTTCAGGACCAATAGCAACGGCTGTTAAAGTCCCTGGCTCTAATTGGGTGTGTCCAGCATCTCTAATGATTGAGCAAGGCAACCCTTCACTCTTAGCTTTGTTGTAAATATCTATCAACTCCTTTTCAGAATTTACTTTAACTACAACTTTTTTCTGCCCTTCTCTTAACCATTCCTCAACAACCTTTGGATTTTTCTTTTTTGCATCTAAGAATGCTTCTATTACTGCATGTCCTCCCTGAGCTACCATCTTTCCCTTACCCATTCCCAAATCGTTCCTAATAACTATAACCATCTTCATAGTCCCACAACAATTTTTAGCTAAACTTCACCCTTTTCAATATCCAAAACTTTTAATCAATTTGTATTATCAAATATCAATAAAGATTTAATTGAATTATAATTTAATAGGAGGGCTAATTATTTTATAATCAAAATGATATATAAAGCTTGGAGAGTATTTTATTCTAAAATATAGATAGTTCTCAACGTGAGAGATATGCAAGAAAAAGGTGTTAGTGAGAAAGAGATTTTAGAGGAATTGAAAAAATATCGAGATTTAGATTTAAAGTATGAGGATGGAAAGATTTTTGGCTCAATGTGTTCTAATGTATTGCCAATAACAAGAAAAATTGTTGATATGTTCTTAGAAACAAACTTGGGAGACCCAGGACTGTTTAAAGGAACTAAGATGTTAGAAGAGAAAGCCATATCCCTGTTGGGAGAGATATTAAACAATAAAAACGCTTATGGGCATATAGTTAGTGGAGGAACCGAAGCCAATTTAATGGCTTTAAGATGCATAAAAAATACATGGAGGGAAAGGAGGAGAAAGGGATTATCAAAAAATGAACATCCAAAGATTATCGTTCCAATAACTGCCCACTTCTCATTTGAGAAGGGTAGAGATATGATGGATTTGGATTATATCTATGCTCCAATCAAAGAAAATTATACAATAGATGAGAAGTTCGTTAGAGATGCTGTGGAAGATTATGAAATAAACGGTATCGTTGGGATAGCGGGGACAACAGAACTCGGAACTATAGATAACATAGAGGAGTTAAGCAGAATAGCCAAGGAAAATGACATATACATTCATGTAGATGCTGCCTTTGGAGGTTTGGTTATTCCATTCTTGGAGGAGAAGTATAAGAAAAAAGGTATAAACTATAAGTTTGACTTCTCTTTGGGGGTTGATTCAATAACCGTAGACCCTCATAAGATGGGACACTGTCCAATTCCAAGTGGAGGGATTTTATTTAAAAATAGAGATTATAAAAGATATTTGGATGTTGAAGCCCCCTACTTAACTGAAACAAGGCAGGCGACAATCTTAGGGACAAGGGTGGGGTTTGGAGGAGCTTGCACCTATGCAGTTTTAAAATATTTAGGAAGGGAAGGGCAGAAAAAGATAGTTTGTGAGTGTATGGAGAACACTTTATACCTATATAAAAAACTGAAAGAAAACAGTTTTAATGTAGTTATTGAGCCAATATTGAATATTGTTGCAATTGAAGATGAAGATTATAAAGAAGTTTGTAAAAAACTTAGAGATAAGGGTATTTATGTTTCAGTTTGCAATTGTGTTAAAGCTTTAAGGGTTGTTATTATGCCACATATTAAGAGGGAGCATATAGATAACTTCATTGAAGTATTAAAGAGTATTAAAAGAGATTAATTTAAGTGAATAACCTATAAATGAAAATAACAATAAAGATTTTAATAAAAATTTTGGTGAAATTAACCAAAAAATAACAAGATTGGAATGGCTTTACAAACTCAAATAAAAATGATAAACAAAAAAATAAATGAGTTAAAAATTAAAAGAGACGAATGTAGAATATATTAAAAAAAGTAATTAAAATAAGAACTAAAAATATTATACTTCTATTTTAAAGATAGAAAAGAAGTTAGCGTAATCTTTAAATATACATTTTCAATATTTCTATGGGTAGGATATTTTTATCACTTTAACTATTTTGGAGGTGTTGATGATGGAAGAGAGGATATACACAATTCCGTTGAGAGATGTTATAAACAAATCAGTCAGAACTAAAAGGGCTCCAAGAGCTATAAAAAAGATAAAGCAGTTCTTAAAGAGACATATGAAGGCAGAAATTGTTAAAATAGACAGTGAGTTAAATGAGAAGATTTGGGAAAGAGGGATTCAGAAACCACCAGCAAGAGTTAGAGTTAAGGCAGTTAAAGAGGGGAATGTTGTTACTGCAACACTTGCAGAGTAAGGGATGGTTATGATTATAAGAAAATACTTTTCAGGAATTCCTACAATTGGAGTATTAGCGTTAACAACTGAGGATATAACTTTATTACCAATTTTTCTCGATAAAGATGATGTTAATGAAGTGTCTGAGGTTTTAGAAACAAAATGCTTACAAATTAATATTGGAGGTAGTTCTTTAATTGGTTCTTTATCAGCAGCAAATAAATATGGGTTATTATTGCCAAAGATAGTTGAAGATGAAGAACTAACTCAAATAAAAAATTTCTTAAAAGAAAATGACTTAGATTTAAATGTTGAAATTATAAAATCAAAAAACACGGCTTTAGGTAACTTAATATTAACAAACGATAAAGGAGCGTTAATATCTCCAGAATTAAAAGAGTTTAAGGAAAATATTAAAGATGCTTTAAATGTTGATGTTGAGATTGGCACGATAGCTGAGCTTCCAACCGTTGGAAGCAATGCCGTTGTAACAAACAAGGGCTGTTTAACTCATCCATTAGTTGAAGATGAAGAACTTGAATTTTTAAAAAGCTTGTTTAAAGTGGAATATATTGGCAAAGGAACAGCAAATAAAGGGACCACTTCCGTTGGAGCTTGTATTATAGCAAACTCTAAAGGGGCAGTAGTTGGTGGAGACACTACTGGACCGGAACTTTTAATTATTGAAGATGCATTAGGTTTAATTTAAGAAATTCACTGAAAATTTTTATTAT
>JAMOTQ010000138.1 GCA_027068365.1 Methanocaldococcus sp. | reverse complement strand
TCTCCTCTCAAAATCTTATCACAGATACAGCCCTTAGGAATCTTTTCCTTAATCTCTGGGATATCTTCATGCTCATAGATGTCAAATCTCTTATACTTCTCTCTCAACCCAAAACCACCATTTTTTACAACTGGGAATCCCCTCCAAGGGACATCTATACTTTCAAAAACCTCATTTATTATTTTTTGGGCTAAAACATTGCCTTCTGGCTTAACTGCCCTAATATATTCGTTTTCAACCTTTGCCTCTCCACTAATAACCTGCCTTAAAATCATAATTATTGCCATTAAAATATCAATTGGTTCAAAGCCAGCAACGACCATTGGAGCTTTGTATTTTTCACACAAACCATAATAAGGTTTTAACCCAGTGATTGTTGAAACATGTCCCGGGCAGATAAAAGCATCTAAATAAACTCCCTCATTTAATAAAAACTCCATAACTGGGGGCGTCTGTCTATGGCAATTTAAGATAAAGAAGTTATCAATATCTTTATCTTTTAAGCTTATTAACTCAGCTCCAGTTGTTGGGGCGGTGGTTTCAAAACCAATGGCTACAAAAACAAACTTTTTGTCTCTCTCCTTCTTAGCCATCTTTACTGCTTCACTTATGCTATATACAATCCTAACATCACATCCCTCTGACTGCTTTTCCATCAATGACTTTTCACTTCCCGGCACTCTATACATGTCTCCAAGAGTAGTTATCACATATCCATTATCAGCCAAATAAATGGCTGTATCTATCTCTTTTTGGGTTGTTACACATACAGGACATCCAGGACCTGGAACAACAGTTATATTTTCTGGCAGAACGTCCCTAATTCCATACTTGCAGATTGTATGCTCATGACTTCCACAAACGTGCATAATTTTTAAGTTCTCTATCTTTTCAGCAAGTTTGTTTATCTTATCAATGGCTTTTTTTATTAAAGACCTATCATTTAGGTTAATCATTCTTTCCCTCTTTAATCATTTTAATAACTTCTAACATCCCTTCAATTGTATATATTTTAGGAATTAATGGTTTAAAACCAAATTTTTCAATAACTTTGGATGTTATTGGACCAATAGCAACTATATAATTATCTTTTATAATATTGGCAAATTCATCATCCACATATTTAAAAAAATTCTTAGCTGTCAATCCACTTGTAAATGTTAATACAAACCTTTCATCTCTTATATTTTTTTTCAATTTTTCAATTTTTTCTTTTAAATTTTCTGGCTCAACTGATTTATACACAAACAGTAAATCAGCATTTAAATTGTTTTTTAAAACATCTCTTGTTGATGGCGTTGTAGGAATTAAAAATTTATCACCACTTTTAGCAACTTTTTTTATTTCTTTTAAAAGGGACTCAGCAGTATATTCTTCTGGCATGACATCTGGCTCTCTATCAAAATATTTTTTGAAGGTCTTAGCTGTCTTCTCCCCAATAACTGCAATCTTTTTGTTTTTTACCTTTTCTCTTTCATTTTCAGTTAGTGTGTTGGATAGCCCAATAACTCCACTTGGTGATGTAAAAATTATCCAATCATATTTGTTTAAATCAACATCCAAATCTTTATTATATACAATTTCCAATGTTGGAAATGTTATTGGTTCAAATCCCTCTTTTTTTAATAAACTGGCAAAAATATCAGCCCTTTCCTTAGGTCTTGTTATTATAACTTTCATGTTATCCCGCTATTTATTAAATTTAAATCTATTTTGTTAAATTCTAAATAAACATAAACTTTTTCTCCCATATCAACTACATTACAATCAACTGCATTTGTTTTTTGCAACAATTCATTTCTAAGCTTTTCGGTATCAATTTTTTGATTATTAGATTTTTTGAATACATATACAAGACAGGTTTTATTTGAGTTTAAATCATAGTATATTCCAATTACATAATCCTCTTTATATATAAGGGCATCTTTATAATTTGGTGGGATTGTATTAATTAAATCATTTATCTCAGCTTTTCCTAAATCATCTTTATTTAGATTTTTTATTAAAACGCCATTATAATACTCAAAATCATCAATTGGAATGTATTTAATTAAAAATCCAAGTGGTATTTTTATACCAAAACTTCCATGATTCCCAACATAAATCCCATTAATTAAAATCACTGCCTCCTTATAAAATCTCGGCATGTTTTTGATATTGGCATTGTCTTTAAGCATCATAATCGTCTTATGGTCTATATAAGTGAATTCCTTAAATGGTGAATTTTTCACAACTTCTTTAACATCCTCCGCTCCTCCTATATTTGCATATAAGTATAAACCTAAAATAGCTATGGGCAGTATATTTATTACGAAAAATAACATTATCTTCTTCATATATTTCATAATAATCACCATAAATTAGTTAGAACAATCTATTTATGATAACTTAATATTTTAATGCCTTTGGTGATAACATGCTTAACTTGGAAAAAATGGAAAAATTGTTAGAAGTTGGAGATTATGCAGATATGAGGATAAATATTGGGGAGAGTAATTCAATAACTTTAAAAGATGGTAAAATAGAGGAAATCTCATCAGGTTTTGGAAATGGTGTGGCTGTTAGAGTTTTATATAAAAATGGTTGGGGGTTTGCTACTTCAAATATAATAAATGAGGAGGAAATTAAAAAACTTATTGAAAAAGCTTATAAAATGGCTAAAATCTCAAATGAATGTTCAGAAAAAGAGGTTATATTAAAAGATTATAAGACAATAATTGACAACTATACGATGGTTGGAAAAATTAATCCAATTGATATTGATATAGAAGAAAAGAAGGAGATTATTGTAAATGCCTACAAAAATATGGTTGATGAGAGGATTAAAAGTATTTCTGTTAGCTATTCTGATGTATTTGGAAAAAAGATATTTTTGAATAGTAAAGGTTCAAGAATTGAAGGGAAGATAACGAGATGTATTATGTATATGAACTGTGTTGCCAAGGAAAACGGAAATTTGCAGTATGGGGCAGAGAGGACTGGTGGTTTTGGATTTGAGAAAATAAAAGATAATTATTTAAATCTATCTTTGGAAGCAAAAAATAGAGCTTTAAGATTATTGAAAGCAAAGTCCTGCCCAAAGGGTAAATTTAAGGTAATTTTAGACCCAGAGTTAGCTGGGGTGTTTATACATGAGGCAGTAGGACATGCGGCAGAGGCAGATTTAGTTTTACAAAATGATAGTGTATTTAAAGATAAGTTAGGGGAAAGAGTGGGAAGTGAATACGTTACAGTTATAGATGATGCTACAATTGAAGGAGCTTTCGGTTCTTACAAATACGATGATGAGGGAGTTGAAGGCAAAGAAACAATTATCATTGAAAATGGAATTTTAAAAACTTATTTACATTCAAGAGAGACAGCTGGAAGGATGGATGCTGAGCTAACAGGAAATGGTAGGGCTGAGGGATTAAATAAGCCGATTGTAAGGATGAGTAACACTTTTATAAAGCCAGGAGATTGGAGCTTTGAAGAACTTTTAGAGGATACAAAGGAGGGAATATTTTTAAAAGGTTCAAGGGGAGGGCAAGTTGATACTGGTAAAGGTATTTTCCAATTCAGTGCTGTTGAAGCATATTTAATTGAAAATGGTGAGCTAACTCAGGTTTTAAAAGATGCTGGTTTAAGTGGGGAGATTTTGGATATTTTATTTAAAGTGGATGCGGTTACAAAGGACTTTAAGCTGAGTGTTGGTTACTGTGGCAAATATGGGCAGAGTGTTCCAGTTGGTGATGGTGGAGGATGTGTTAGGACGATAGCAACT
>JAMOTQ010000137.1 GCA_027068365.1 Methanocaldococcus sp. | reverse complement strand
CCCTTTGCTATGGAAGGAAAAGTTAGGATGAAAAATGCTATGGAAGGTTTGGAGAAATTAAAACAAAATACCGACACATTGGTTGTTATTCCAAATGAAAAATTATTTGATATAGTTCCAAACATGCCATTAAAATTAGCATTTAAAGTAGCTGATGAAGTTTTAATTAACGCTGTTAAAGGATTGGTAGAATTAATTACCAAAGATGGATTGATTAACGTTGATTTTGCTGATGTTAAAGCTGTAATGAGTAATGGTGGATTAGCGATGATAGGTATTGGTGAAAGTGATAGTGAGAAGAGAGCCAAAGAAGCGGTTAATATGGCGTTAAACTCTCCATTATTGGATGTTGATATAGATGGAGCTACTGGGGCTTTAATACATGTTATGGGTCCTGAGGATTTAACTTTAGAAGAAGCAAGGGAGGTTGTTTCTACAGTATCTTCAAGATTAGATCCTAACGCTACAATCATATGGGGAGCTACAATAGATGAAAACTTGGAAAATACTGTAAGAGTTTTATTGGTTATTACAGGAGTGCAATCAAGAATTGAATTCACTGAGACAGGGCTAAAAAGGAAAAAATTAGAACTTACAGGAATTCCAAGAATCTAAGGGGATAATATGAATATAGATTTTAATCAAAAGATAGAACAACTTAAAGAATTTATTGAAGAATGTAGGAGGGTTTGGTTGGTCTTAAAAAAACCTACAAAAGATGAATACTTAGCTGTTGCCAAAGTTACAGCTTTGGGTATATCTTTATTGGGAATTGTTGGCTATATAATCCACGTCCCAGCAACATACATTAAGGGAATATTAAAACCTCCGGCAACTCCAAGAGTATAAAAATTATTATGTAATAAATAAGGTAAAGTATATATAATATGCAATCTAACTGCTATATCTAACTCATTAAAAATATAATCTTTTTTATATTATTCTGCATTCCACCAATTTCCATTATTTTTTATAATTTTTATATTTTATAAAATTACTCAGGTGAGATTATGATTTTTGCAGTTAGAACTATGGTTGGTCAAGAAAAGAATATAGCTGGATTGATGGCAAGCAGGGCTGAGAAAGAGGATTTAGATGTTTATTCAATATTGGCTTCAGAGTCATTAAAAGGATATGTTTTGGTTGAGGCAGAGACAAAAGGAGATGTTGAAGAATTAATAAAAGGAATGCCAAGGGTTAGGGGAATAGTCCCAGGAACAATAGCTATTGAAGAGATAGAACCATTATTAACTCCAAGGAAAATCATTGAGAATATTGAGAAGGGAGATGTTGTTGAAATTATTGCTGGGCCATTTAAAGGAGAGAGAGCAAAGGTTATTAGGGTTGATAAGAATAAAGAGGAAGTTACCTTGGAACTTGAAAATGCCGCTGTCCCTATACCAATAACCTTACCTGTTGAAGGTGTTAAAATAGTTTCAAAGCATAAAGATTAAAATTTTATATGAGGCATAACTTTATATACCAAATATATTAATTTTATCTACACATTAATTCTTTTAATGAAACACTCTAAATATTTTTGAGGTGAATATTTATGGCTAAGGAGGTTGTTGAGGTATTAGTTACTGGAGGTAGGGCAACAGCAGGGCCACCATTAGGTCCTGCAATTGGACCATTAGGAGTTAATGTCATGCAGGTTGTTAAGGAGATTAATGAAAAAACAAAGGACTATGAAGGAATGCAAGTTCCAGTTAAGGTTATAGTTGATACAGAAACAAGAAAGTTTGAGATTGAAGTTGGTATTCCTCCTACATCTGCTTTAATTAAAAAAGAGTTAGGAATTGAAACAGCCGCTCATGAACCAAGGCATGAAGTTGTTGGAAACTTAACATTGGAGCAGGTTATTAAAATAGCTAAGATGAAAAAAGATGCCATGCTCTCATATACATTAAAGAATGCTGTAAAAGAGGTCTTAGGAACCTGTGGTTCAATGGGAGTAACAGTTGAAGGAAAAGACCCTAAAGAAGTGCAGAAGGAGATTGATGCTGGAGTTTATGATGAATACTTTAAAGAAGAATAAATTAATTTTTTTTATTTTTCTTTTTTAGTTAATTTCCCAAGATTTATTTTAATTTTTTCAAATACATTTTTTAGTTTGGATATATCAATATTTATTAGGTATCCGCAAACTATTCCAATAACAATTCCAGCAAAGACATCAAAAGGATAATGAACTCCTACATAAACTCTACTATAAGCAACAAAAATTGCCCAAATTAGTAATAATATCCCAATTTTTTTTGAGTAAAATAATAGGGATGTTGCTAATGTAAATGCCAAAGTTGTATGCCCACTTGGAAAACTTGGCTCATTTCCTTTATAACATAGCAAATGCACATTATCCAAAACTAAATAAGGTCTTGGCTCATTTATCGAATACTTTAAGGAATAGATAATTATAAAAGCCAAAAATAAAATAAAAATTAACTTTATCCCAAATTTTCTATTTTTTATAAGCATAATTATGGATGTGATGACAATTAAAGGATACACTGTTTTTGAGATAATTAGTATAATTATATCAAGTATAGAATTGTGGTGAGAATTTATTAGATAGAAAAGCCATATATTAAATTCATTTAATTTATTTATGTTTCCTAAAATATCTCCAAAATATGCAACTGCTAAAAATCTTGGTAATCTCCCAATTATTGTTCCAATTGCAAATAATAATTTATGCATTTCAAAAATTCCTGAAAGCCATGCAATAACTTTATATGGCAGTGGAGAAATTCCCGCTATTACAACTCCATAAACCCCATATTTATTAAAAAATTCCTCTCCTTTATACAAATACCTCTCTCCAAAAAGTTTTATAAATATTGGATGTCCTAATCTCTTACCTAAGAAATAGCCAAATAATCCCCCCAAAGTTGAGCCAATAGTAGCAACTATTGCAGATAAAATAGGATTTAAACCAAAAAAAGAAGCTCCAATTATAAAAATATCTGGAGGGATTGGCTGTATAAATGCCTCCGTAAATGAGATTATAAATATACCAATATAGCCATAATTCATTACAAGATATTCTGCTATTTCATATAAATCCACACTAATCACCAAAGAAAGTATAGAGATAATATATCATATTTATCATCTATTTAAATATTTTGTGAGGGATAGTATGAGGATTGAATTAGAACTGCAAACAGATAAGTTTACGGTAATTCCCTATAACCATCAATATTATTTGGCATCAGCCATATATGATAAAATCCATTCAGCAAATCCTATCTATGCTAAGAGATTGCATAATTATCAAAAATTTAAGTTCTTTACGTTCTCTTTATTGCAAATTAAAAAGAGGGTTATTAGAAAGGAGGGGATTGAGACAATAGATGGAAAGGCATATCTTTATATCTCATCTCCAAAAACTGATTTTATTGAGAATTTTGTTGCTGGACTTTTAGAAGATGGAAAATTGAGGGTTGGAAATGTTGAGTTCTTTGTAAGGAAGGCAAAGATTTTACCAATCCCAAAGAAATTTAACATATTAAAAACAATTTCTCCAATTTATCTAAAAACAATGATTGAGACGGAAGATGGACTAAAAACTTATGATTTATTGCCAAATAATTCTAAGTTTTATGAAAACTTAAAAAATAACTTAAAAAAGAAATATGAGGCATTCTATAATGAAAAGTGTGATATGAACTTTGAATTTGAAGTTTTAAAATACAGACAGAAAAGGATGAAAATAAAAGACATTTATTGTAGGTGTTCTGAAATGGTGTTTAAGGTTTGGGGGGACTATGACTTAATAAAATTTGGCTATGAGTGTGGCTTTGGAGAGAAAAACAG
>JAMOTQ010000136.1 GCA_027068365.1 Methanocaldococcus sp. | reverse complement strand
TAAAAAATGGTGGTTTTGGGTTGAGAGAGAAGTATAAGAGATTTGACATCTATGAGCATGAAGATATCCCAGAGATTAAGGAAAAGATTCCTAAGGGCTGTATCTGTGATAAGATTTTGAGAGGAGAAAAATTGCCAACTGATTGTCCATTGTTTGGAAAGGTCTGCACTCCATTAAATCCAGTGGGTAGTTGTATGGTTTCTGATGAAGGGACTTGTAGGATATTTTATAAGTATAGGAGGATTTAAGATTGGATTTTTAGTATTCCAAAATATCCTAATGATATTTTTGCTTCATCCTTCATTTCAATAGTTGAACCTGGTGTTAAGCATATTTTTATTTCTCCTATTTTTTGTCCAGCACCTTTTTTCTTTTTATTTTCATTATTTTCCCATTCCATGCCACTAAATGCTTCAATTTCTCCATGGAATCCCTTAATTTTGTTGTTATTTGGTTCAAGTTCTAAGTGTGCAATTAGTGAGTCGTTGGTAGGTTTTATTAAATAAATGGTTTTTGAATCCTCTTCACTCTCAATAATTTCAATTTGATATGTGTTAAATAATTTATCTGTTTTCTTAATTTTTTCAAGTTTCAACTTTCCAAAACCATAGTTTCTTTCTCCACCAACTTGAATTATATTTAAGACATCTTTTAAACTAACATCATTATTATTCTCACTTAATATTCTAATATCATCACCATTACATTCTTCTATTTTAATCCCATCTTTCTCCCTATTTTCATCAACAATCAAATAACCAATCCAATAGACATCATAAATTTTTTCTTTATAACAAATTTTGCTGTTTATATACTCAAATTCATGCAAACTACATTCCTCTGCTGTTCTTGTATTTATCTCTAAGGCTGTTGAAACATAGGATTTGATAAAATATTGCTCAAATTTTTCTTTTGATAATTCATCAATTTTTAAACCATTTTCAGTTTCAGTGTATTTTGGAAGAAGAACTACGTAACCATCCACGTTTTTTCCAAGATTTTGAGTTTTATCATCTTTTTTAATTGCTGGATAGAAATACGTGGCTTTTATATGTTCTTTAACAAACTCTCCAACTTTTTTATATTCATCAGATTTTGGATTTTCAAATAATGCTTTTGTTAAATTTGATGTTATTGCCCCCCACATTTGCTTGCCCATGATGTAGTATCTTGTAGTTTTTAAGTTGCCAATCTGTCTATATCCAATATGAATTGGAGATTCTGCCTTGAAAATTATTTTGTAGATTTCCACCATATTAATCACTCTGCAATGCCTTTGCCCTATATCTTGCATAGATGAGCATTCTCTCTAAGAGTTGTTTCGCTAAGATTGTTTTTTGTAGATTGTTGGAAATATCATTTAAAATTGCATCTATTAAATCATCTTTATCTGTTTTTGTTAATTTTAATTTTTCATCTTTTAGCAATTCTTTACTTTTTTCAATGATTTTAGAATATACATCATCATCCTCTTTCTTTTTACTTTCTAACCAAATTGCATAAGCAAATAATCCATCTTCCATTAAAATTCCTAATGCCTTTGTTATTTCTCTTTCAAATTCTTTTGCTTTCTCATTATTAATACCATCATTTATTACTTCAAATCCAATCTTAGCACAAATTTTATCCAAATTTGGAATATTATTCTTCTGATTTTCCATCTTCCTCACCATTTTCTATGTTGTTATTTGAAGTTTCTAAATTTAAAACTTTTAATCTACCAAACCCTCTTGAACTCATTCCCCCAACTCCTAAGAATTCAAAGTATTTTAACCCACTTTTTACAGTATTTATTATTTCATTTATGTTAGCATCCTTTTCATTATCTTTAGTTTTTATTTTGTCAATTCCAAAATACTTTGGATTTTGATAAATAACTTCAAACCAAAATACCGTTCCTCTTGGAATTGCTTCATAAGTGAATAATGCCCCTTCTTCAGCAGTTCCAGTTAATGGGTCAATAGAAACAGAAGTCCTAACTTCCAAGTTTGAATTTATAATTTGTGGGAATAAATCATCTGGAACAATTACAATCCTATTTAAGATGTCTTTTGGAATACCTTTTAAATTCCAAGTTTCTGGATTTATATCCTTATTGTCTTTTTCTAATAACAACCATCCAAAATTGAGCTTTTCTTCTGGTGGTTGGATTTTACATCCATTTGGGATAATAAATTTATTTCCCACCGGTTCTGGAATTTCTTTTTCAGAATCATTATTACTTTCTCTTATTCCAGCATCTTTCAACACCATAGGACAAGTTACCCATACCGGCCCAATCATTGTAGCTACTGGGAAAAACAAAATTCTTGCATCAGAGAATGATGCCATTGCTTGCATTGATTTATCATCTTTTGTATATCCAAAGGTTATGCAAATTTCACACTCCCCACATGGCTGTATGTCTTTACCATCATCACCCTTTACTTTCTTACCCTTTGCACATGCTAAGTTTCCTTCTAATCTACCATCTGATTTAGCATCTAAGAACGCATAATTTCTGCAGTTACCTTCTATTGTAGTCCCAGGAATTTTTGGAATTCCAGTGGCTGGCTCTCTTACAATGGTATTATCAACCCTCCCTATCCTATAACCTCCAGTTCCAATGTGTATTGGGTCTAATGCTATGGCAAAGTATTTCTTTGGTTTGTAGATTTCATTATTCATTTTCATCCCCTCCAAAGTCTTTTTTAAGTATTGCATGCCACAAATCAACAAAATCAAAGAATAAGCCATTTAATATTGAATTTATTAGGAATTCTTTATTTTCTTCATCTTCACGTTTTTTTATTTTGGTTTTTAATCTCAATGGAATGTCTAAAATAGAATTTTCAACAAATTTTCTGAATTCTTTATTGTTCTTTAGTTTATCAACATTTTTTATCTCCCACTCTTCAATTTTTGAGATTAAAAGCTCGTATAGGTTCATTATTTGAGTGTTTGTTAGGTTATATTCTTTAATTATCCTATTTAATCTCTCAAAATTATCTAAATCCCAAAGTAAGTATGGTTTTGGATTGTTTTCTGGATTTGTAAATAACCAGTGTTTTCTTTTAACCCCTAAGTCAAATCTCCTTATGTTTGAGTCAAGATATTCAAAGTCAAAGTAATATTTATTGAATTTTAGCTTATCCTCTGGTTTAATTTTTAAAACATGTTTTTGGGTTATTGTTTTGTCTCCAGCATAGACACAAATAACCTTATCATTATTTGAATTTTCAACCTCTAAATATGGGTGATAGTAATCAACACTCCCATCTCCAAGTTTGAATGGGATTCTAAACTCATATTCAAAGTTTGTTTTTTCATTAATTGCTTTTATCCTTACCATATTATCAGTTATACAAATTTCACTTTTCTTAACTTCAAAAATAATTTTGTTTTTATCATTTTCTTCATTACTTTTTAGTTTTTCATCAAATTTCTTTAACATTCTTCTTGCTGAATCTAAGAGGACATACATTGGAGTTTTTCTCTTTCCATAAATTAAGCCAATGTGTAATGGGAGTTTTCCATAAGCTTTTCCAAATTCTTCCTCATATTTGGCTTTTATCATTTTAACAATTTCAAAGGACTTACTTGCTGGAATTATTGCCATAAACATTGTTGGAGATTTTGAAATTATCCTAAATGCCCTAACTTTTCTTGTATTATTAATAATTTCTTTAATAGTTGCTGTTGCTATGGTTTCTTTATCATTTGAATCTTTGATTGTGATTTTTTTACCTTTTGGGTTTTTATTTCTTAATATTTCAGATAAATGTGGTGTTATAACAATTAACTCCTTTGAATTTTTGTTATAAACTGCCTCTCCTCTTAAATTCAACTCATTAATTTCAATAATGTATGCTACCCCGCTACTCAGTTCATTACCATCTTTTTCAGAGATGTTATTGATTTTTATTATTGCTTCTTCAATGATTGGGACTCTCAAACAAATATCCTTTTCAATTTCATTAAAGAATTCTTTTGTAGTATTCCAAACTCTCATTATTCTGGACGGTGATGAAGGTTTTTGATGCAGATAAGAGAAAAATTTTGACTTATTACCTTTACTGAAGCTATATGCGTTTATTATTGTTTCTTCTTCAAAATCTTTTAAAATTTGAAAAATGGTATTATATATATTATTTCCAATATGAATTTCAATAAATTTACGTCTATTTTTTGCTTTTTTCTTTTTACCTGGGAGATGCAATTTCTCAATTATATCTTCAGGTTTTTTCGTTAAATTATTGATTAGTGTTTTGCTTATACCACCTATATTTTTTAAAAATTTTTTAACTTCATCACTACCAAACTTTTCACAAATTTTCAATAGCATATTTATTTTTTCATCTATGTTTATATCTTCGTTTTCTTTTAATTTTTTAAAATGATTGTATAAGTCCTCATACTTTAGATAATAATTACAATATCCAAAAATTGAATCACAATCTGTTATTATGTTAAAATTGGGCTTTCTAATAAACAAACTTTCAATATACTTCCCATTTAACCAATCATCTAAATCAAACTTAGCAATCAATAAACAAACCTTTTCATATTCCTTATTTTTTGGATTCCATGATATTTCATCAATATAGACAGTTTGTGGTGGTTGTTTTTGTTCTCTACCAATTTTTCTTAGTTCTTTACAAGTTTCACAAAGTTTTTCATTGTCATTGTCATCTTTACCATAAACTCCCTTCCCACAAACTTCACAAACTAATTTGTCATTAGAGTTAGAATTCAAATTTTTTTTCAATAAATATGGGAGTTTTTAGCAATTCATACTCTCTATTGTTAATTTTTCTTTTCAATTGCTTAAGTGATTCTGATAATAACTTACCAAGCTTATAATCTCCTTCAATATCATTTGAAGTGGTTAAAACAAATATTGGCAATAAAATTCCATCTGTTTTTTCATTAAATATTTTAAAAATTTCCTCTTTTATTTTTTCTAAATCATCTTCATTTAACACGGAAGGAATTAAGAAATGGATTCCAAAATCATCACAATAAATCTCATTTCCAAGGACATAATCAACTTCAATAATGTTTTTTATCTCTCTTTTAATTTTATCTAAAATTTTAGTCCTTCCAACTATGTCAGGTATTTTATGAGATTGTTCAATAAATCCAAAGAAATCCCAACCTATTGTAAAAACTGAAAATGGTCTATTATTTTTTATAATGTCTTTTGGTTTTATTCCACTTTTTAGGTCATTTAAAAATTCTTCATACTTCTGCACAGTTTCTTCATCTAACTTAGAATCATTTTCCAATACTTTTTTCACTATTAAATACTGTCCTAATAAACACTTCATAATTGTAGCAGTCATATAGGAATGCTCCCATAATAGGACATCGTTTGCACTTCTTGCAGTCATTCCTAAAGTTTTAGAAAAGGATTTCTTTATCTTCTCAAAACAGATTTTTCTTTTGTATTTTAGTTTAGATGTGCTTATCTTATCAAAATTACAAGAAATTGCTACAAGTAGAGAATCCAGATAATCAATTATATGCCTATATGATTTCTTTCTTTCAGATAATAAGATTTCTATATTGATTTCTTTTTCATATCCAAAGGCAGAGGATTTAAATGTTTTACAAATGCTTTGTTCATCTTTAGCACCAGCCCTATCTTCATCTGCATCAAATGTATCAGCAGAGGTAATAAATTTTAATAATAGCTTATCAACATTATCATGATGTTTTTCAATGATTTCATATATTGTTATCTCTTCTCCATCGAGTTCTATTTTTCTTTTCAATAAATCAGTAAGCACTTTTGCTAAATGTTCCATTTCACATTCATTAGGATGATGATATTTATGGCACTTATCTGAGTCATATTCCAAAACTTTAGAATGGTGATAATCCCCATATTTTTTAGATTCTTCCAAGCTCTGTTTTCTTATAAATATTTCACTTAATTTCCCTAAATCATGAATTAAAGCTCCAATCTCTGCAAGTAATATTTTGTCTCTATTATTTTGTAATATTTCTAATTTATTCCCCATCTCCCCCACCATTAATTAGTTATCATAAATTTTCCCATAAGAATTTCTTCAATTTTTCAGATAATTCGTTATTTGGGATGATTTTGATTTCATTAATTTCTACAACTCCAAAACCACTTGTTTTCTTAGCAGAAAAGCCAATCTCATAAAACATCTTTCTTAAAGCCTCTCCCAAAAATTCAAAATCTTCTTTTGCTTCTTCTTCAATCCTATCAACCTCCCCCACAGCAATTAAATCGTAAGGATAGTATAGGATTCTTAACTTTCCATTAGTATTCTTTGGAACTGTCTCAAAGTATATAGGCCCTAAACTTGGAGTTTTAGTTTCTCTATCTAATGGAGTAATTACATCTAATGAAATACTATCAAAGAATGTTGGATAGAACGTTAATCTACCTCTTTTTTGATTTTCATTCTCTCTCTTATCGTTTCCAAATAATCTTTTTATGATTTCTCCTTTATTTTTATCAACTTTTTCAGCTGCAAATCTTAAAGCACCCTTCCATGTAGAAGCTCTAACCATAGGCACTTTGAAAACTTTATCTTTTATAATTGGATTATCTATAATATAGAAATCCTCATCATCCCTACTTATGTATGGCTTTTTTAGTTTGAAGCTTATTTCTATTAGATAAGCATGTTTTGGGATATTTGCTTGGTCAAAAGGAAAAGATATATTTTCTACACTATTTTTGAGGTAGCTTAATTCACATTCTGATTTTTTATCAGTAAAATTTAAGTATAAAATTCTACCATTTTCTTTTACATATTCTTTATTTGAAATAATGTTTTTTAATTTGTTCCTTCCCTCTTGTTTATCTTTCAACAAATATAATGAACATATTTTCTGTCTAAATGTTAATTTTGTATTGATGCGTCTTATATTGCCCCAATTAGGTTTTTCTTGATTATTATCCCAAAAATATGAGTATATATCACATTTTTCATTCATTTTATCCCCTCAACATACTTTCAAATGCTTTTTTTCTTTCATCAAGATTTTCTAAATCTCCAAAATCGATGGAATTCCAGTTATTCTCATTATCTGAATATTTAATAATGTAATTTCCATTTATTTTTTCAACACAATTGTCTCCAAATATACTTTCCCAAAATCCTTTACTCATTTCTTCATTACTACGATTGCTGTTATCGTCCTCTTGGTTATTAAGTAATAGCATTAAAAAATCAATAACTTCTTCTCTTTGAACATCAAACTTTTTATCCAAATTCTTTGGAATCCAACCCCAAATTCTAAACTCCCAATGCTCTCCAGTATTGTAAATATGAGACACTTGAATCGCTGAAAATCTTGTAGGATCTTCTTGTGCTAACTTTTTATTTTTTTGCATATACCCCATCAAAAAATGTCTCAATTTGGTGTTATTGATCCATTTTTCTTTTATCCTTTTCCTTAATTCTTTCCTAATTAATGCACTTGTAGGAATAAAACTATAATAATCTCTCAATTTTTTCAAAAATTCTTTTTTATTATTTATTTTTTCTTCAGTTCCATTGCATTTGTATATTGATTTTGGAAAATAATTGTCATCAACACATTCATACACTTTTTCAATAATCTTATCTAAGCTGTTACTATTAATCTTAAATTTGGCAAAAAACATTTCATCTAATATTGGCATATTGTTAGAGTTTTTTCCATGACTTTTCTTTTTATTTAAATAATTAAACAAATTTTCAAAATCTTCTTTATCAACTTTGATATCTTTTCCTTCAAACTTAACAACACCATAGCCAATTGCCGTCTTTCCTCCTACCATTCCATAATCTGAAATAAATTTCAATAAAATCTTGATTATAGACCCATATTCTTCATCTGTTAAATATTCCCCTCCCGATAAAGTTTTAATGAACCTATTATACTCTCCATTACAACTCATAACACCACTTGGATAATACCAACTATTATTTTCTCCTTTAATCCTCAAATTACCTTCATATATCTTCCTAAAATTCTGATTAACTTCCAATCTAAACCTCCTACTCCATCCAGTGCATCCAAAAATCTGACAAACTGGACAAATAGAATTAACATTTCCGTCATATTTGCATCTGTTATTTTCAGATGTTGGATCACAAGCATAATATCCAAATCCTCTGACTATAACCTCAAACCACCATCTTAAAGATCCAACCAATGAAGTTTCTCTCAACGTTTTACATGTTCTATTAACATCTCCTGTCCAGATTGGCGTTAAAGTTTCAATTTTAAACTCCATACTTCCCCACTTTACAATAGTATCCAAATTTACTTAAACTCATACCGGAATATATTGAGATTTATGGCTTTATTATATTTATATTTTATGTATATTGTAAATATTTTTCTGAATAGTTAACTGTAAACACAATTTTATAAAATTTCAATTTATAATGATTTATCATTACAAATTAATGCCAATTTGTCATTATTTTTCATTAAAAACATTTGTCATGATTGTTCATGAGCAAAAAAGCATATATATGACTTTTTTCAATGGTATAGTTGAGGATAACAATAGATAGGGTGAGATTATGGAGGTAAAGTTACAGCACATACATGTAAATGATGAAGAGTTTGAAGAGTTGGAGAGCATAAAAAGAGATTTAACAAGACCATACACTGGAAGTGAATTAACAAAAATTATGGGATATATATTAGCTGGGTTAATTATAATCTCTGCAATTGCTCCTATTTTGTTTTAAATTAACGAAATTTACAGAATAAAAAATAGAGTAGTTTGGACTATTTTTATGATAAAATTGTCATGATTTATAATTATAAACAGAATTAACGAATTTTTCCAAACAATTTTATGGTTTATAAAATTTTATCCTCATAAGTAATCTCTTTTGTGTTTTTACTAACCAATCTGGTTTTGTATTTTTCTGGTATAATTATCTCCGTCTATACATAATGTTAATGACTTCGTTATAAGTTGGTAGGTTATCTTTATCTTTAAAATATATTTAAGAACATTTTTTAATCCAACAATTTGGTTTTACTTTTTGATTTTTGATAGGAGAGGTTAGTTATTGTTTGCTCTATAATTTCTATATCTATCTCAGCTTCAATGACTTTAGTATAATGATATAGAAACATCAACATCATAATCACACATATTTCTTAATTTCCTCAAATCTTCAAGAGCTTCAGCCAAAGTTATTAAATCATTCTTCAAATTATTTACTCTAATTTTATCAGATAAAGCTCTGAAATATACTGGCAATGCTTTATGTGCCTTTCCACTATTTAAAAGTCCATAAATTCCATCTTCTCTATCTTGCTCAATCTCTTTGACAACCTCTCTAAGTTTTAAAAAGATATAATAGTAGTATCTCCCAATAGCAGTTCGGTATTTTCCTTCATTTGGAAGAGATTTGAAAGTTGGTAGCTTTTCAGCTATTTCTTTAAATTCATCAATATTAAACACTTACAACACCTCCACGTCAGAGGTAACAATTAAAAATCCACGCATATCTGGGTATTTCTCATCAACTTTTCTCCAAGCATCAAATACAATCTCCTTCAGCTTTCTTATAATAACTTTTATATCCTTTAACTCCCTTTTATCCAATTTCTTCTTAAAAACTATCTCTACAACTACCTTATCATCAATTCCATCATAATCTAAAACAATCTCAAATTCCTCATCAGAATATTTTTTCTTTAAATAATCTTCAACGAATTCAGCTATTTTGTAAATTTTCATCTTTAAATCTTCATCTTTAATAAATAGTTTAAAATTCTCAGTTTTCTTGTATTTTTCCTCCAATTCAAGCTTTTTAATAGCCTCTTCAATCTTTTTCTTTGAAATATTGGAAGGGACTTTTAGAGTTATAGTTTTAGTTGGCATAATTATCACCAAATTATAGTTCTTTTCAAAATATTTTGGAATACATAAAGCACTAATGAACTCCTTCCCAATGGAAGGAGTTCAAACTTCCTTAATAAATTTTATTCACTTTTGAAAAGAACTATAAAAATCTCCTCTCTAACTAATAAAACTTAATTGTTTCTAAATATATAAATACCTTCTTCTTTTAAAAATGTCAGAAGACTATTCTTCTAAACATTTGGTAGTAAAAGACAAAACACAAGAGACTAAAAATTAAATAAAAAGCTTATAAAAAATAGCCATTAAAAACTCTAATAACCAGCTAAGCAATTAAAGTTTTTTCAGATTAATTTTTTATAGTTTTTAAGCTTACTTTTATTAAAAATTTCATGGTGAGGGTTATGAAAAAACTTGATGTTACTGGAGATATCTGCCCAGTTCCAGTTTTAAAGACAAAAAAGGCATTAGAGGAGTTAAGTGAGGGAGAAGAGTTGGAAGTTGTAGGGGACTACAAACCTGCCTTAGAAAATATAAAAAGATTTGTTGAAAATAACGGCTATACAGTAGTTTTAGCTGAAGAGACAGATAACGGATTTAGAATTGTAATTAAAAAATAAAATATAAAATGGTGAAATAATGAAATTTACAGTAATTATTACAGAAGCTCCTTATGGAAAGGAGAGGGCTTATTCAGCATTAAGATTTGCATTAACTGCCTTATTAGAAGGCATTGAGGTAAATATCTTCTTGCTTGAGAATGGTGTCTATGTTGCTAAGAAGGAGCAAAATCCTTCAGAAGTCCCAAATTACTTAGAGTTATTAAAGAATGCCATTGAGTTGGGGGCAGTTGTTAAAGTTTGCGGTCCTTGTTGTAAGGCGAGAGGTCTAAAAGAGGAGGACTTAATTGAAGGGGCTAAATTGGCTACAATGCATGATTTAATTGCCTTTGTTAAGGAAAGTGATAACGTTGTTACATTCTAACTTTTTGCTTTTTTATACTCTTCAACAAACCTCTTATAGCAAAGGTCTAAAACATCTTTTATAACCTTCTCTTTGCTTTTACTCTTATCATAAGGAGCATTTAAACCACCAGCTTCACTGTGTCCTCCTCCACTTCCTCCAAGCTCTTTTCCAATTTTTTCCATTAAATTACCCAAATGCACATACTTTGATATATGCTTTCTACATCTTGCACTTACTCTAATCTCTCCCTCTTTCTTCCTAACGGCTACAACAAAGGCAATATCTGCCCCTATACTTACAATTGTTTTTGCACAGGATGCTTCATGAGAACTAACGTGAGATAGGGCTATTTTAAGTTTATCAAACTCTCTAATCTCCATTCTACTACATGCCTTTAAATGGGCTGTTCTCTTACTAACATCACTCTCTTGAGATAAAAGATATAAAATTTTCTGAAAACTTATGTCCTTTATTAAATAACTTATCAACTCAAATGTCCTTGAATTAGCTAACTTTAAATGCTTTGTATCATAGACAATCCCACACAATAGGGCAATTCTAACATTCTTTGGAGGAAAGATATTTAGCTCTTTAAAAATCTCTGCTATAATCTCAGATGTTGATGGGTAGTCCTCTTTAATTATGTAGTATTTGCAGATATCTGCCAAATCTGTCTTTTTATGATGGTCTATTAAAATAACCTCTTTCTCTTTTAACTCATCAAAATTAACTTTAAGCTGATTAATTGAAGCAGTATCAACTATAAACACAGTTTCTGGTAGTTTAGGATAAAGCTCTATATCAACCCTCTCCCCTATCTCATTTAAAATATTCCGTGAGAGTTTGCTAACCGAATCTGCTGAAATTCTAAACCTTCCATTTGGATTTAATTGAGATGCCAAATATTTTAAAGCCACACAACTTCCAACTGCATCGGGGTCTGCATTGTGATGGCATAAAAAAAGAATCTCGTCTCTTTTTAAATAATCTAATAACTCCATTTTGCTCACCATAAAAATTAGCAAGTAATAATTTAAAGCTTAAAATTTAAAAATAATAAAATTTAAAAAGAAAATAAGGGAAATTAATTTATTGTGCTGTAGGTATCATTTTTTGTAATTTTTCTTGTAGCTCTTTTAATCTTGATTGCAATTTTTCTTCCTGCTTTTCTAATGTTTTTACTCTCAACTCTAATGTCTCTACTTTCTCTTCAAGTTCTTTTTTAACATCATCTTTTTTTCTTTTAACAAATAGTCCCCCAATCAATTTATAAACCTCATCACTCGCAGATTTTTCCAACTCTTCCAATGCCTTTTTACTTTCTTTTAATTCTGCTTCAACACTCTGCTTTTGCATTAAAATCATCTGTAACTGTTGCTGTAATTGCTGTAACTGCATTAACTGTGCTTGAATTTGTGGTGGTAATTCCACAATAATCACCTCACGTTAAGCTTTATAATGCCTATAGTAAGATAACAATCAATAATATAAAAATCTTTTCCTCCTTAGATGAGCAGAATTTTTATTTGTAGTATTTGAACTTCTATTGACATGCAATTTAAAGTTATTTTAGCTTAAAAATTTTAATATCCCAAATAGCAACAATTACGCATACTCTAAATAATATTAATAATGTCAATATTAATAATATCGTTTAATATGGTGTTTTATAGTTACATTATGACACAAAGAGAAAAAGATATAAAGAGAGTCCAAGTCACATTTACTAAGAGCCAGTGGGAGTTAATTGAAAATTTTAGGGAAATTTTGGGACAGACCAATGCTGAAATTGTAAGAACTATTGTTTTAATGTGGTTATCTGAAAAATCCATTATATCAGCTACTATAAAGAAAGAAATAGGGGATAAATGATGAGTATTGATATAACAACTAATCATAAAATAATTTTTGGAGATTCAAGAAAAATGGATGAAATTGATGACGAAAGTGTCCATTTAGTTGTTACCTCCCCACCATATCCAATGATAGAAATGTGGGATAATTTGTTTAAAATGTTAAATCCAAAAATAAGCGAGCTTTGGACAAAAATGGAAAATGAAGAAAATGAAGAGAAAAAAGAAAAATTAATCATGCAAATATATAATTTAATGCATCAAACATTATATCCAGTTTGGGAGGAAATTTATAGAGTTTTAGTTCCAGGAGGAATTGCATGCATTAACATAGGGGACGCTACAAGAAAAATTAACGGAGTTTTTAGATTATTTCCAAATCATTCTAAGATTATTGAAAACTTTGAAAAAATTGGATTTGTTACTCTCCCTTATATACTATGGAAAAAACCTTCAAACAAGCCAAATGCATTCTTGGGTTCTGGATTTCTCCCACCAAATGCTTATGTGACATTAGATGTAGAATATATATTAATATTCAGAAAAGGAAAACCACGAAAGTTTAAACCAAAAGACCCATTAAGATATGCGAGTGCATACACTAAGGAGGAAAGGGATAAATGGTTCTCCCAAATTTGGGAGATTGTGGGAGATAGGCAAACACATAATAAGCTTAATAGAAGGACTGCATCATTTCCAGAGGAAATTCCAAGAAGATTGATAAGGATGTTCTCCATAATTGGAGATACTATTTTAGACCCTTTCTTAGGAACTGGAACAACAATAAAATCTGCTATTGAATTAAAAAGAAACTCCATTGGTTATGAAATTGATAAATCTCTAAAGCCAGTAATTGAAGAGAAAATTAGTATTAAACAAAAAAGATTAGGGATGGATTTTAATGTAGAGTTCATTAATCGTGAGTAATTACTTTTTAATTGAATTTAACAACTCAGAGTAGTCAACAACAATTTTATTTTTCTTCTTTTCATAAACAATTAAATATCCTCTAAGTTCTTCAGACAAGTGTTTTTCCTGATTGACATAAGTTTTAGATTTAATTGATACAGGAATTTCTTTATCATCAATAATAATTACTCCATCAATACCCTTAGATTCTTCTTCTATAGTAGCAGGGCGATAATTTCCACCAAGTTCCTCTGCAACTTTTTTCAAAATAGCATCCTGCAACATAAGACCTTCATAAGTTTTTGTAAGAACCAAATCCTCAACCCAATTTCTTACATCATCTTTTTTCAGCAATTCTAATGTTTCTTTAAAGTTATTAATCATGTTCCAAATTTTTTCAGTAGCTTCATCAATCGCATTTGGATATCTTTGTAAATACCACTTCTTCCAATCTTCAAATGTTCTACCTCCACTTTTTCTGAATTCTTTAATTAGCTCACTCATCTGACCAACAACTTTTGGACGTGTGCCCTGTGAGAATATATTTGCAAGGTTGATGAGTTGAGAAGCATATTTTGGTAGTTCAGGTTTTGGAGGTAACTCTAAGATTTCCCTTTCCTCTTCAAACGTAATTTCTATAATTCCCTTTTTATCTTCCAATTTTTTCATAAGTTTCACCACAATTTAGTAGTAGTTACAACTTTCCAAATAACCGTTAAATTAATATAATAGTTGTTGATAGTTATTTACTCTAAAAGTTTTTATAACAAAGGGGATGTGGCATAAAGGCTGAACCCCTAAAAGAGGGATAGAATGGGAATCTATAAATACATAAGAGAGGCATGGAAAAGGCCAAAAGAGAGCTATGTTAGGCAGTTATTGTGGGAGAGATTACAACAATGGAGAAGAGAACCAGCAGTTGTAAGAATTGAGAGACCAACAAGATTGGATAGAGCAAGAGCATTAGGATACAAACCAAAACAAGGAATTATAGTTGTTAGGGTAAGAGTTAGAAGAGGAGGTTTAAGAAAACCAAGACCAAAGAACTCAAAGAAGCCAGCTACATTAGGGGTCAATAAAATAACAATGGGTAAATCAATTCAAAGAATTGCCGAAGAGAGAGCGGCAAGAAAATATCCAAACATGGAAGTTTTAAACAGCTACTGGGTTGGAGAGGACGGAAAACACAAGTGGTATGAGGTTATATTGGTAGACCCTTACCACCCAGCTATTAAAGCTGACCCACAACTCAACTGGTTATGCACTGGAAAACACAGAGGAAGAGCATTCAGAGGTCTAACATCAGCTGGTAAGAAAGGTAGAGGATTGAGAAATAAAGGAATAGGAGCTGAGAAGGTTAGACCAAGTATAAGAGCACACGGTAGAAGAGGTAAGTAAAATTTATATACTTCCTTATCTTAATCCCTTTCTGGGGAAACAACCACTAATTTTTAAATCCCCGACCAATGTTTAAAACAACCCCTATTTTAAATGGTAAATTTATAAAGGTGAAAGAATGAGTGAGAAGGAGATGTTAGTGCCATTGGATACATACTTGGCTTCAGGTATTCATATAGGTACTCAGCAAAAAACAAAAGACATGGAAAAATTTATTTACAGAGTAAGAAGTGATGGGTTATATGTTTTAGATGTTAGAAAAACAGATGAAAGATTAAGGATAGCCGCTAAATTCTTAGCAAGATACGAACCAGAGGATATATTGGCTGTTTCAAGAAGAATCTACACAATGGGACCATTAGAGGAGTTTGGAAAATACACTGGTATTAGAACAGTTGCTGGAAGATTCGTTCCTGGAACATTAACAAACCCTGCATACAAAGGGTTTATGGAGCCAGAGGTTGTTTTTATCAGTGACCCAAGAGTTGATAGGCAGGCATTAAAAGAGGCAGTAGAGATTGGAGTTCCTATCGTTGCTTTATGTGATACAGAGCACTTAACCTCATTCATCGACTTGGTTATACCAACAAACAACAAGGGTAAAAAGGCAGTTGCTTTAATCTACTACTTATTAACAAGAGAATACCTCAAAAACAGAGGGGTTATATCAGACGATACAAACTTACCATTTACTTATGAAGAGTTCTTAGAAAAGGCGGCAAATCCAAAATATAGAATTATAATTCAGCCAAAAGACAGGAGAAGAAGAAGGAGAAGAAGAAAATAAAATAAGAGGTTTTTGAAGATGAGTGAAAAAATATATTTCAAGTGTGAGAATTGTGGGTTTGAAGAGCAGGAAGTATTAAAGAAAAAAATTTATAACAAATCTTCCTATTATTTAGTAAGATGTCCAAACTGTGGAGCTGTAAGGGAGATTGCCGATAAAGTCAAATTAAACCAGGCAAAGCTAATTATAAGTAGGTATGATATCTCGGAATCTAAGGTAATCAATATCCCCGAAGATGAAACCTACAAAGTTGGGGATACAATTGAAATTGATGGAGAAAAGATTGAAATAACAAAAATTGAAACACCTAAACCAGTTAAATCTGCCTTAGGTAATGATATTAAAGTTATTTGGGGAAAATCTCTATCTATTCCAAAAAAATTGGGGATATCAATAAATGATAGAAGTAAAACTTATGGTATATACATCTATGTCCCCAATGACTTTGAGTTTGAAGTAGATAAAGTTTATAGAATAAACGATGGATTTTTTAGATTAAAGAAGATAAAAACTGAGAAAGGAGATGCTAAAAAAGCAAAAGCTAAGGATATAAAAAGATTGTATGGAGATGTAACAAGACCCGTAAGAAACTATGTTGATTTATCTAAGTTCTATAAGGGTGAATAATTCCTAAAATCACAACTAAATTTTTTAAGGTGAAAAGATGGCTACTGCAAGAACTGCAAGGTCAAGAAGAAAAGTAAGAAAAGTGAGAGATAAATGGAAAGAGAAAGTATGGTATGAAATCTACGCCACACCAGAATTTGGAGGAGTATTTATCGGCTACACCCCAGCAAACGACCCAAGCTTAGTTTTAGGAAGAGTTGCTGAGACAAGTTTAAGGGACTTAACAGGAGACCCAACAAAACACATGCACAGAATTTATTTCAAAATCTTTGGAATTACTGGAAATAAGGCAATAGCTCAATATTACGGGCACGATACAACAAGGGAGTTTATGAAATCACAAATTAGAAGGAGAAGAAGTAGAATTGACGCTATTCTCGATGTTACAACCCAAGATGGTTACAAGATAAGAACAAAGGCGATGGTTTTAACTGCTTATAGAGCAAATACAAAACAAAAATCAGACATTAGAAAGAAGATGGAAGAGATTATAAAAGCAATGGCTAAGGAAAAAACATTCCCACAGTATGTTCAGGCAATGTTGTTTGGAGAGATGGCTGAGAAGATAAAGAATGAATGTAAAAATATATTCCCAATTAGAAATGTTATTGTTTATAAATCAGAGGTTTTATCATTAGCTAAGAAAGAAGAAAATGAAGGATTTGTAAAGGAAGCTGAAGAAGAAACTGCTGAAGCTCAAGAATAATTAAATATATTATCTTATTGATTATTTTTTATTATTTTTTATTGCTTTTAAAACTTCTAAACCAAATACTCTTGCATAGTCAGGAGATTTTGCAGTAATTACATTACCATCAACCACAACCCCTCTATCTTCATAAATAGCCCCTGCCTTTTTTAACTCCTCTATTGCTTCTGGAGCTGGGAACACTGTGGCTTTTTTGTTCTTTAAGATTCCCGCTCTTGCTAAAACAACTGGAGATAAGCAGATTGCTGAAACAATCTTATTTTCATTGTAAAATTCTTTAACCAATTCTATTAATCTTGTATTATTCCACAAATACTCTTTTGAACCTACTCCCCCAACTATAACTATGGCTACATAATCATCAGGATTTACATCGTATATAGTTTTATTTACAGTTATTTTATTTCCCAACATCCCCACACATTCTCCTTTTGTAGTTGATACAACATCAACCTTTAAACCATTTGACTCAAACACAGCCATTGGTTCAAACAGTTCCTCATCTCTAAAATCTTTTGGGGCTATGACCATTAAAACTTTTTTATTTTCCATACTTTCCCTCTTTTCATTGGACTTAGTTATGCACATTGAAGAAACCAAAGCTAAGGTTATTAATATCACTACCAACCTCTTCATGTTCCCACAATAATTTATTATATCTAAACCAATATATTTATTTAATGTGGGACTATGAAAGTAGCCGTAGTTTTTGACAGTGCGGGGACTCTTGTAAAGATAATGAGGGTTATTAAAGATTTAAAGAAAAATAAATTTATCTGCAATAGACAGACGGTTGATATTGTAGATGAAAAAAAAGGTAGAGCATTAGTTATAATCAAAGAAGACCCTTTAAAGGTAGTGGATAAAGAAAACCCAGAGAAGTTAATATCTGACTTATTGAAAGAGGTTGAGATTGGTATTTCATATTGCAATCCACCAATAAATAAAGAAGGAATTTTTAAGGATAAAAAAACTAGGGTTAAAGAGTTGCAAGAGCCATTAAACATTTTAAAAAGATATGAAGTAGAGACAGGGTATGGAAGTGCTTTAATAATAGACACTTATGCCGGAGAGGTTGAATATACCATAGCCACAGCTGGATGTTTATTTAAAGAGGTTAAAGAAACTATTAGACAACTAAAAGATTTAGGAGTTAAGGTTTTTATCGCCTCTGGTGATAGAAAAGGATTTATAAAGAGATTGGCTGAAATTACGGGGGTTGATGAAAAATACATAATGGCAGAAGCTCATCAAAAGCAGAAAAGAGATTTAATAAAAAACCTAAAAAAAGAGGGCTATTTTACAATAATGGTTGGAGATGGAGCCAATGATGTCCCAGCAATGATTGAAAGTGATTTGGCTGTGGCAACATTGCAAAATGGAAATGTTTCAAAGAAAGCTCTTGAAGCTGCTGATATAAAGATTTACAATATAAAAGAGATAGTTAATATTTGTAAAAAAGTGATAAGTGGGGAAATTAAAGGTAAAGGGTAAAATATTCAAATTAGATAAATTTAAATATTTAAGTTATGTTTATCTCGTTGAGAGTTTTTTATTTTCAATTTAGAGGTTTTTAATTTATTATTTTTTAGTTTTATGAATTTTTATCAAATTTCTAAGGGTAGAGTATTTTAATGATTTTATTTATTTGGATGTATTAAATTATTGAGATTTTTAAAAGAGTTTGATTAATTATTTTTAGTTTTGTATTTTCCCAATAAATAATTTTTATTTTGGGAATTAGATATTTTAGAGTTCTTTTTATAATTGTAGGGAAAAGTTTAAATATTAGTGAGGGTATGTAAATAAAAGTAGTTATCTGCCCTTCGACAAAAATGGTATAGAAAAGCTTAAATATTAGGAGTGAATAAAATAGTTATATCTCGAATGATTGCCCTGTTAAAATCAGACCGTTTCGGTATGGAAATTATTCAACTAATTTGTTGTAGTAATTTAATTTTAAGAGTTAAAATCAGACCGTTTCGGTATGGAAATTGGATTTTATCAGTTAATTTCTTAATGGCTGTTGTATTATCGTTAAAATCAGACCGTTTCGGTATGGAAATTAATAAACATAAGACGATATATTTTCTATACCTAAATTGTTAAAATCAGACCGTTTCGGTATGGAAATTCATATGGATACAAGTATATTCCATACTCAGGTCTACTTCCTGTTAAAATCAGACCGTTTCGGTATGGAAATTATTTAAGTTTGTTGATATTTTTAAGGTAGTGTCCCGAGTTAAAATCAGACCGTTTCGGTATGGAAATATGACAAAAAGTGGTGTTATTACTCCATTTCTTATTTCTTGTTAAAATCAGAGTTAAAATCAGACCGTTTCGGTATGGAAATAAGTATTGGGTAAGGAAGGAAGAAGAATTGTTGAAGATATTGTTAAAATCAGACCGTTTCGGTATGGAAATATATTCTCCTACTATGATTACACCGTGTTTTATGTTGTTAAAATCAGACCGTTTCGGTATGGAAATCTATGTAGGAGAGAAATTAATGAAAAAGAGTTTGAAAAGTTAAAATCAGACCGTTTCGGTATGGAAATAAGATTTTTAAAATTTTAGCTTCTTTATCTATGCTTATAAGTTAAAATCAGACCGTTTCGGTATGGAAATCAGAGGTTTAACCTTACACAAATATTTAAATAACTTTGTTAAAATCAGACCGTTTCGGTATGGAAATACTATATTACCCGCAGGGCTAATATTACCCGCACCCGCTTCAAGAATTCGTTAAAATCAGACCGTTTCGGTATGGAAATCAGAGGTTTAACCTTACACAAATATTTAAATAACTTTGTTAAAATCAGACCGTTTCGGTATGGAAATACTATATTACCCGCAGGGCTAATATTACCCGCACCCGCTTCAAGAATTCGTTAAAATCAGACCGTTTCGGTATGGAAATCGGTTTTAGGTTTTGACTTACCTAAATAAACTCTTAATGTTAAAATCAGACCGTTTCGGTATGGAAATTCAACAAGAAAATATAAAATAAGGCAAGGGGTTAATGTTAAAATCAGACCGTTTCGGTATGGAAATTCTATGTAGATTGAAAGAACTGAAGATAATGGAACTGTAGTTAAAATCAGACCGTTTCGGTATGGAAATTAGTGGGGCTGGATTGTGCTGTATTTTGGGAAAAGGTTAAAATCAGACCGTTTCGGTATGGAAATATGATTTCAATGATTTATCAAAGTGGGAGGTAGTTAGAGGTTAAAATCAGACCGTTTCGGTATGGAAACTTCGTCAATACCCCTTTACAAACATTGTAATATACAGAGTTAAAATCAGACCGTTTCGGTATGGAAATTTCTTCATAAAGCTAACTTTCCTTTGCTTAGCTAACTCTAATGCTGTTAAAATCAGACCGTTTCGGTATGGAAATATTTCACCACTATATTGCTTT
>JAMOTQ010000135.1 GCA_027068365.1 Methanocaldococcus sp. | reverse complement strand
TAGAAGAAAAGCCATACAAATAAATAATTCTAAAAAATTCAATAACAATATTTGGTAATGACTGTAAATGCATATAAAACTCACTATTACATAATGGAAGTTTTAATAATAAATTAGTTAAATCAAGCGGGGTTATAATTTGGGAATACCACATTAATCCGCCCCACATAATATAGGCAATAGGGTAAGTGGCTAATCTAACTAAAATCCTTTTATCCACAGTCCCACCATTAAATCCAATATTTTGGGTGATATTATTAAATTTTCTGAGGCAGTTGTAGATTTCTTAGAGAAAAATGTAAAGACCATATTTTCCTATCCCGGAGAGCAGGTACTACCGTTGTATAATGAAATAGAGGGTAGCAGTATAAAAAATATTATGGTTAGGGATGAGAGAGGAGCTGGATTTATGGCTGATGGTTATGCGAGGATAACTAACTATATAGGAGTTTGCTTAGCAACAGCAGGTCCTGGAGCTACGAATTTAACAACGCCAATAGCAACAGCTTATAAAGATAACTCATCCGTTTTAGCAATTACTGGAAGATGTGCAAAAAAATATATTGGCAAAAATTATTTTCAAGAGATAAGTATGGATTTTTTAAACTTTTATAAGGGGTATTTTGTTGATAATGCAGAATTAAGTTATATAGCAAAGGCATTTATTAACTGCCTATTTAATAAAAAGCCCGTTCAGTTAAATATTCCAGTTGATTTATACAATGAAGAAGCAAAAGATATAAATATAACCACATATACAGATATATATAGAGATGATGAAACTACCAGCAACAATACAAAAGAAATAGATGCAAAAAAACCACTATTTTTGATTGGACAGGGTATATTTGGAACTTTAAGTTATAAAGAAATGCTAAAAATATCAAAAATACTGCAAGAAATAAACTGTCCTATAACCACGACATTTCCAGCGAGAGGAGTAGTTAATGAAAAAGCATATAACTGTATTGGGTTAGTTGGAAGGAGAGGGGATTTGAAATCTTTGTTAAATGCAGATAAGATAATAAATATTGGCTCATCCTTATCTTACAACACCTATGTTGAGAGTGTTAGGGAAAAGCTTTTAAGTAAAACCATAAATATAGACCTAAAACCAAAAAGCATCAAAGAGTTAAAAGAGTTTTTTGAAAATTTGAATGTAAAAAATAACAATTGGATAACTAAAAATAATGATAAATTTCAGCCATTTGGGGATTACTCAAACAAAATCTATGAGGTTATTAAAAATATCCCAGAAGATGCAATAATAGTTACAGATGCAGGAAAACATACGGTATTTACTTGCTTATTAAAAACCTGCGTTATTCCGAGAAATATCATTTCCTCACACTCATTTGGAACTATGGGTTTTGGTTTACCTGCATCTATTGGGGTAAAATTTGGAACTATTGATTTCAACATCGATAGAGAGGTTGTATTGATTAGTGGGGATGGTGGCTTTTTGATGAATGTTGAGGAGTTG
The DNA here is from genome assembly GCA_027068365.1 of Methanocaldococcus sp. Taxonomy (GTDB): domain Archaea; phylum AGJL01; class Methanococci; order Methanococcales; family Methanocaldococcaceae; genus Methanocaldococcus. The sequence continues at coordinate 2,486 of JAMOTQ010000135.1, read as the reverse complement.
CAAGTTGTAGCTGAAAATAATTTAAAAATCTTAATGGTTGTGATGAAAAATAATAATTTAGCTGAGTTTTGTAAGATAAAGAATCCAAACTTCAACAAAATAGCCGATGCCTTTGAAATAGATAACTGCTACATTGAAAAAGCTGAGGATATTGGCTCAGAAATTAAGGGCTATTTAAAAAAGGATAAGCCGTTATTGATGGTTGTTGAGACAGAAAACGAGCAATTGCCAAAACCAAATATTTAAATTAATAATTTGACTTTATAAAATTCAAAAATTTAATTTTACGGAGGGATAATATGGGAGAAGTTTTAAATGAATTATTTGAAATTTTATCAAAAGATTTACACTTTAATGCCACTAAATTGAATTCTGAAACTTATGAGCAAAATTGGAAAGTTCCAGAGGGGTTTATATCAATAATAGGAATTGAAAATGCTAAAATGCCTGTCTTTTATTATGGAATAACAAACTCATATAAGAAAGAATTTGAAATTAAAAAAGTTATTTCACCAAAAGGGCAAAAACAGGTTTTTGCAAGAATTTATTACATATTTGATAGGAGAGATATTATTGAAAAAGAGAAATATGTTGTTGCTAATGCATTTAATGGGCTTTTATTGTTAATAAAATTTGATAAGGCAGAGTTTATTGAGAAAGCCATTGAAATGCTCACTAAGGGATATGAAGAAGATAATTTCATTAAAGAAGTCCTTAACAACATAAAAGAGAAAAATATGTTTGATAACATAGAAGAAACAATAAGATTCGTTGCTAATAGAGATTACAATTGGTTAATTGGAAGGATAAAATATAATATGGGAATTTTAGAGTATTCTGGGCAAGGTTATTACTTAATTCCAATAAAAACAAATATGCAAATAACACCCGGAATAAAAATCAATAATGGTAGGGTTATAATTGATTTAGAAAATTCTTATCTATTTAAAAACTTCATTGTGTATGTTGATACAATAAATAATAAAATAATTTACAATAAAGAAAGATTATGCAATAAAAATCCAGCTATATTAGATATAATGTCAAAGATAGATGAAAACACTTGCCCATGGTGCGGGGCTAAATTAAGAGTAGTTAGAACAAAAAAAGGAGAGTTCTTGGGATGCACAAATTATCCAAATTGTTTGTATAGAAGATTTCCAAAGAAAAATTAACATTTAATTTTATTTTAAATAATTACAAACTCTTTCAAACATCAAATCAGTTGGGTCTTCTAACTCAATAACCCCAAGTTTTTTTCCTAAGTTATCTTCAACATAACTTATTATTTCTTTAATATTATTTGTATGAATCATCCTACCTTTTTCAATTAGATATTTATCAACTCCAAGTAATTCCTGAGGATAGCAAGATATTGTAGGAACTCCAAGAATAGCACTCTCCCTGTTCATTGTTCCCCCAGCACCAATCATGAAATCAGAATTATACAATAATGAAATTGCATCTATCGTTTCTCTTGGAACTATAACGTTAAGCTCTCTATATATTTCTTTTTGATGCTCATCTCTTGGAAATACAACTATATTACAATCAATCCTCTTTTTAATCTCTTTAATAATTTTTGGTAGAATATCTTTATGTCCATTACAATAGGAAGAATTTGGGCAAGGTCTCATAACTATTGTTGGATTATCATTAAAAATTTCCAATTTTTTTAAAATTTCATTGTCTATTGGATAATAACCTTTTAGCCGAGAATTTACATTCGCCACTTCACAAGTCCCATCAAAATTTATAAAATTTCTTCCTCCAAATTCTTTCAGCTTATTTTCATCCGTTGCTATTGGCTTTATAATCTCATCTGCTAATGGAAGCGTTAATTTATTTTGAGCTTCAGCGTGTTCATTATCAACAACAAAAATTACTGGAATGTTCAAACCAAAAGCCACTCTTGGTAGTTCAACGGAGTGTTTTGCTATCGCCACTTTTGGCTTTACATTTGATATTAGCTCAGTTAATCCAATAACCCTCTCAGCGTAAAAAATTAACTTATCCTTCAATGTATTTCCATGCTTTCCTATACACTTCCCTACAAAATTGTAAATATCAACTAATTTAGCTAAATTTTTTGAATCTCTAAAAGTTAATAAATACTCAATCCCTTCCTTTTCAAATTTTTTTATTAATTGGCAGAAGTAATGCACATGAGGAGCGTTCGTTAAATCAATCCACACGTCCAAAATACCACCCATTGAATATATTTAAGTGGGGCTGAACGAAGTGAAGCCCTGCTCTGGAGTATAGCAATAGAGGCTGTGCCTTTATGCTACTGAATCAATCCATACATCCAAAATACCACCCATTAAGATATTATTAAAATAATTATTTTAGCAAATAAACATCTACAAGCTCTCCTTTTTCATATCCCTCAACATTCTCTGGAACTAAGATATAGCCATCACTTTTTATTAAAGAGGATATAACTCCACTCCCAGTTATTCTTATTGGCTCTACCTCTCTATCTA
>JAMOTQ010000134.1 GCA_027068365.1 Methanocaldococcus sp. | reverse complement strand
AAGATTTATCGTTTTTAACAATCTCTGCTATAATATCTTTAATCCAGTCAGGGATTTTTTCTCCCTTAGCTACGGGGTCTCCAATGTTTTCCCATGTTATATTTACTCCAAACTCTTCTATTTTTTTGGCTACATCAACAATCTCTCTAATCTCATAACTCAATTCCTTAGCTCCAACATCTATTATAGGGTTCCTCATGTTTTCATCTCAAAAATAGAACTCTATTTTTTGCAAATCTATGGGTGTAATTTACCATTATTTTATGTTATATATAAATTTTGCCATTAAAATGGAGTTCTATTTTTTAGTATTGTTGAAGTATTATATAACCTAAAAAATAAAGACGCTAATAACAATAACACTAAACATTTAAAGGTGAAAACAATGAAATGCAAATTTTGTGATAAAGAAAGTTATATAAAGCTCAAATCACCAAAAATGCATCTATGTAAAGAGCATTTTATTGAATATTTTGAAAATAGAGTAAAAAAATCCATAGAAAAATATAAAATGCTAAGTGAGGATGAAAAAATCTTAGTTGCAGTTTCTGGTGGAAAAGATGGGCATGCAGCAGCATGGGTTTTGAAAAAACTTGGCTATAATATTGAGCTATTCCACATAAATTTAGGCATTAGAGGTTTTTCCGAGGAATCCTTAAAGGCAGTAAAAGAGTTGGCTGAAAAATTGGAAGTCCCTTTGCATGTTATTAATTTAAAAGATGTTACTGGAAAGACAATGGAAGATGTTAAAGGAAAAAAATGCTCTATCTGCGGGATAACTAAGAGGTATTTAATGAACAAATTTGGCTATGAACATGGATTTAATGCAATAGTTACAGGGCATAACTTGGATGATGAAGTTTCCTTTATTTTAAACAATATTTTAAATTGGAATGTTAGATATTTAGCTAAACATGAGCCAGTTCTTCCAGCTCATGACAAATTTTTAAAGAAGGTTAAAATATTCTTTGAGATTGAGGAAGAGCTAATTTTAAAGTATGCTGAGGCAGAAGAGATTCCATTTACAACTGTTAAATGCAAATATGCAAAAAAAGCCATAACTTTAAGGCATAGGGCTTATTTAAACGAGTTGGAAAAGGAGAGACCGGGCATAAAGTATCAATTTCTATCTGGCTATATGAAAAATAGGCATTTATTTAAAGTTGAAGAGGATAATTTTCAATTTAGAGAGTGTGAGGTTTGTGGGATGACTTCCGCAAGTAAAATTTGCTCATTTTGTAGGGTTTGGAAACTCTATAAGAGAAATAAAAAATAATTATTTAAATGCACTCATTAATGTCCATGCCTCCTTTCCACTTATAAAAGCCCTATTAACCAATCTCTTAAAGATTATTTTGCAAAGTTCTTTTTTATGCTCTGGGATTTTTTCATTTTTATCAATAAATTCATTAAACTTTCTTATCAATAATTCTTTATCCTCCTTTGATGCCTCCCTCATATTCACATCTAAAAATTTATTTTCAACTTTTTTTGCATAAATCTCATATAAAATAACTGCAACAGCGTGGGATAAGTTCATAATTGGATACTTTTCAGATGTTGGAATTGAAACTAATAAATCACATTTATCTATCTCATCATTTCTTAATCCATCATCCTCCCTACCAAAAACAATTCCAATGTTTCCCTTAACCTCTAAGATTTTATCTGCCAACTCTTTTGGAGTTATTGGAACTCTTTTTAGATTTCTATCCCCTCCTCTTGCTCCAGAAGTGGCAATAATAAAATCTAAATCTTTTATTGCCTCATCAAAGGTTTTATAAAATTTGGCGTTGTCTAAAATCTCCCTTGCATGAACTGCCATCATATATGCCTCATTATTTATTATGTTTTTATCTCCAACTATTCTAAGCTCTTCAAATCCAAAATTCATCATAACTCTTGCTATACTGCCAACATTTCCACTGTATTTTGGATTAACTAAGATGACAGAAATCATTATTATCACTGTTTCTTTTCTCTCTTCTTTAATTTGTAATAATGATATTCCACTGTCTTTAAATTAATCCCAGTAATTTCAGCAATTTCTTTTGGTTTTTTATCTAAATACTTTTTAATAATTTTATCTACATTTGTAGGTCTTCCAGTTTTTGGCTCTATTGGAATAACCTTTACATCAACACCTTCCAATGCCTTTATAATCTTTTTTGAACTTCTTTTATATTTTGATTTTGGTAAATATATCTTCTTTGGCTCACAACTCTCTAATAAAGCAATAGCTACATCCCTATCTAACTCTAAGTTTATATAAACCTCATCTTCACTATCACATTCTTTAATTTTTTCAATCAATTCCTCTTTTGTTTTTGCCCTTAATATTTTCATCTTCCCTTCCTTTTCTTCTTTAATCTCGATTTTACCATCTTCCTCTTTAAAGGACTTCCACAAATTTCACAAACCTCTTCCTCATAATCTGCTGGATATAGCTTTTTACAACCTTCACAAACCTTTCTCCAAATAAAATCCTTATCTGTTGGTTTAAAAGAAATACCTCTAACCTCAATATTTAATTTTTTAGCCACATTTTGAATGCCATAATCATCAGTATATAATACAGCATTTAAATTTAAAGCTAATGCTAAAATACCAATATCTTGTTTAGATAAATTATCCCCTGTCTTTTTAACGATTTCTTCGACCTTCTTTATGCATTCCTTATTAGGACTCATTATCTTCAATTTTCCAAAGCTTAGGGCTTGGTCAACAATAATTTTTTTTGATTCAACTTCTTCCAAAACTTCTGGGGTTGTGTAATGTTCCCCCTCTTCTATAACCGGGTTGTATCCATGGATGATGGCTGAAGCATCTAACACCCTAACCTTCATAATTTCACTCCTATAAAATGTTAAATAACCAATATAACCAATAAAGGAGATTTATTAATAATTACATAATTTATAAAGTTCTGGTGGTGGCAATGATAACAACAGTTGTTGGTAGTTATCCAGTAGTTAAAAAGGAAGAAACATTCTTAGATAAGGTAAAAAAAGCATTTGGCTTGTATGATGAATATAAATATGCAATTGAAAGGGCAGTTAAAGACCAAGTTAAGGCTGGAATTGAAATTATAAGCGATGGGCAAGTTAGAGGGGATATGGTTGAGATTTTCACAAACAATATGTATGGCTTTGATGGAAAAAAGGTTATAGGTAGAGTGGAGTTTATAAAACCAATAACTTTAAAGGATATTTTATACGCTAAAAGTATAGCCAAAAAACTCAATCCCAATGTTGAAATTAAAGGAATTATTACAGGTCCTTGCACAATTGCCTCATCTGTTAGAGTTGAAAATTATTATTCAGACAATAGAGATGAAAATCTAATTTACGATATTGCCAAAGCCCTTAGAAAGGAAGTTGAGGCAATAAAAAAGCATGTCCCAATAATACAGATTGATGAACCGATATTATCAACTGGATTGTATGATTTTGATGTTGCAAGAAAAGCAATAAATATAATAGTTGATGGGTTAAATGTTAAATTTGCTATGCATGTTTGTGGAAATGTTTATAATATTATTGACGAGCTAAATAAATTCAATGTTGATATTTTAGACCATGAATTTGCTTCAAATAAAAGAAATTTGGACATTTTAGAAAGTATAGAGAAGAAAGTTGGCTTTGGTTGTGTAAATACAAAAGTCAAAAAGGTTGAGAGTGTTGATGAGATAAAAAGCTTGATAGAGGAAGGATTAGAAATCTTAAAAAATAATGAAAAGTTAAATAAAAATCTCTCTGAGAATATTTTAATAGACCCTGATTGTGGAATGAGATTATTGCCAATAGATATTGCCTTTAATAAGCTAAAAAATATGGTTGAAGCAACTAAATTGATAAAAATTTAATTAATTTTCCTCTATAAGTGGTTTATATCCTGGGGCTGTCGGAGAATACCAGTAATCTGTTTTATTTGTAAATAATCCAATAATTGAGTATGTGCTATTATAAACTAATATATATTTTCCTTGCTCTCCATAGTATATAGTCCCAGTAAATGTTTTTGGTTTTTCTTCTTTGTATTCAATATCTTCTTCTTCTCCGATATTTGCTACTTCTATGTTATTTATATCTTTTAAAAATATCCAATCCACAGTAACATTAGTGTTTGATGTACTACCATATGGAGGAAGAGCACTTATTGAAATTGGATATTTAGTATTTAAGTTAGTGCTAAAGTTTTTTTCTTGGTACTCAACATTAAAGGTATCGTTAAGTATTTTAAACCGTAACATATTTGCTTCTCTTTTTAAATCATAAATGTAAAATTTGTTTAAGTAATTAACTCCATTATTCACCCAGTTATCTCCCCAGTGTGTCTCAGTGTCATTTCTCATATATAACCATCTTGCATCCCACTCATAACAAGCCCATCCTACTCCATTTTCAACACTTTGTATAGTAAAAAACCCTACTGCTTGAGAATGAGCTTGTGTAAAATTAGCTCTAAATATTAGCTCATATCCTGGGTCATAGTTATCTTTTGTATATACACTTGAACCTGCTCCTGCAATTACCGTTATTTTACTATTATTTATGATAAAGTATCCAACAGAACTCCACTTATCTGGGTTAAAGTAATTGAAATCATCAAAGAATGTAAATGTATTATCAGGATTTTGTTTATCTACGGGAGTTGTTGAATTATAAACAATTTTTAATTGGTTTCCATTAAATAACTCATCTTTTTTCACCTTAACCCAAATTACTGAAACCTCATTATCACCCTCTCTCCATGTCTGAACCCAGTAAGGTAAAAGAACATTCCACCTAACTGTCGGATTATATCCCACTACTCTTAACTCTGTTGGAGAATCTGGATTATTCATATGCTCATAATGGAAATTACCCCTATTTAATATTATACAAAAAGTATGGTAATCTCCATCATCAATATCATTTCCATTTAAGGTAACAGTTACCGCTTTATTCCACTTGTAATAAAACTTATTCACATAAACATAAGGGTCAGGAATTCTTGATAATTTTACATCTTTATTGATAAGCATGTCCTTGCCTCCAACAATTTCCCCATTATTTAGCTTTTTCTTATATTCTATTTTAATTGACCCAGAAATATGAATTTTTAATGGGTCATCTGTTGGAGATAGTGTAATATCATCAATCTCAAAAGTTACATTTGATGAGTTCTGAATTAAACAACTTAATGTTTTATTTGTCTCATTTTTAATACAGCTTGTTATATAAGATACGGCTTCATCCGAGTTTTCAAAAAATTTTTTCTCTTTCATTATCTTATAGCTTGCATTTATAAAAGCGTCTTCTACAATCTTATTAATATTTCTATCAATGGTATTTTTTATATTCTTTTCATATAAACTAAATTCTTTTATTTTTATTTCATCCTCTACTGCCTTCGTCTTATAATCGATTGTAGTATAGTATATGGTTGAAATTACAAATAATAGCATAACTAAAACAATGGCATTTTGGGAGAAATACATAATATCCCCTTAAATAGTTTTATATAGTTTTAATTTGAGAAGATGTAAAGTTTAACTTTTGAAGTTGTTATGTTTCTTGATAAATATACTGGCATGTGTATTGGGTAATTGGCATAGTTTTGATAGTTAAATGCCTCATCCCAGTCCATAAATCTCTCGCCTGAGATATTAATAAAAGTATCATTTCCATACATAACATACCATCCTTCACTCCTATTTAATGTTAAAATTGCCAGAACATATACACTATTATTTACTCCATTCGATTTATTTATTAATACATTGTCATCGATATATAAAACATAGTTATTAAATGGAATCTTATCCTCTAAAAGTTTTTTGGCTTTATCTTTTTCGTTAAAATAATATAGAAGGACAGCATTTTCTAAGGTTCCATCTTTTGACAGATATTCCATCGTTTCAATACCTTTACTAAAAATATAGTCGGACTTTACAACATCAACATAGTTATTGTTATGTTCAGCAATGGAAACAGTCCAGTATGCTACTCCTATTAACAAAATTGCAGTTCCTATTGTTAAATCAATACTATTAATCATGGTTTCACCATAATGGTGATATTTTTAGGAGACAAAGTTAAATAATAAAAGTTAGCATTTTCATTTGTCCTAATTAAAAACTCCACTGGGAAAGGAGAGCTTAAAATCCTTATTTCATTAATCCCCTCTTTTAAATTAGGGGTTATATCAATTGGATGCAAGACAGACGTTAATGGCTTTTCATAAATATGCCCATTAACTGTAAATACAACATTAGATGACATATTTGTTACTGTTGGCTCTGGTTCTACATAAGGTCTGACAAACACCCAGTCAATACTGATATTACCATTTTTTTCATCGTCGTTTAGTGGAATATATCCATAGGTAGTTGTATCATCATATCTTCTTGCATAGAATGAAACTGGCGAATTTCCAGTATATATATTTGAGTATATTGTTTTATATATAACATCATCTATTATGAAATTCACTGACATATCTTTATTTCTTTGAATCTCATAAGTGTGCCAATCATTATACAAATCCGGCAAAACAATATAACTATTGTGATTTTCATCATCTCTGGAAGATTCTGCCCTTAACCACTCTCCCCCCCAGTGATAGTTTGTTATAACTTCTCTATTATAATCATGCCCATTTTCATCTATTTTATAAAATCCTCCCCACTCTTCATATCTCTTATGGAAATTTGCATGAAACCTAACAGCATACTCCGCATCAAATTCTTCATTTGTGGATATATGAGCGTTATCATCTTCATCATTATGAAGATAATGTTTATTACTATAATAATTGTAATCTAAGCTTAGATAGGTATAATTTATATCATTTGAGTAAGTATCATTTACAAACAAAGGATTATTAAAGTTGCAATTCCATTTTGCATTATCCAAATTACTCTCTGAAAAATTATCAAAGAATGAGAAAGTGTTTTCCCCATTGGCTGTTGATGTAGCTGTTGGATTTCCATATAACATATAGATAAGCTTATGCCCATTTGAAGGTAAATTTACCTTAACCCAGGCAACTGTATGCCTCGTATTTATTGTATTTGGCTCAATCCAATAACTTAGTGGGTTACCATTATCATCAACAAACCTCACATCTCCACAGTCCTCTTTCATCTCCCCTTCATCTATATAAGCCCTGGAATCAAACACAATCTTAACTGCATAATCCTGTAATAGCTGATTTACATTATTTATTATCAATATTGGAGAGGCATATTTCCAATCACTCCAACCACTAAATAAGTTTTTATTTCTTAAAATAACTCTTGCAGATGCAGAAGATATTTCCTTATCAACTTTAAAGTATATATGGTCTCCTTCACATCCATATAATTTTATTTCAGCTTTATTTTTTGTAATTCCCGTAATTTTTGGGATATAAACATTTTCTTTAAAGTAAATTATATTATTCCCACTTATTGATGGAAGAGCAATTTTAGTAGTTACATTTGAATATATTGAATAGTTAATTATCACCCCATCATTAGTGAAATTAACCCTTATCTTTTTTAATGAAAAATTGTTAGTATCATCACTTACATTATCCAACATCGTATCGTATATATTTGGATATATTATAAAATATAACTTTCCATTATCTTCACTAAAATCATTAAATGGGTCGAAGGTTTTTTCTTGAAGATTTAATTCGTTTGTAAAGTTTTTTATATAGTCATCAGTATAAAACCCACCTGGAAACTCATATTTTTTTAAATATAGGTCTTTTAAAAGTAATGCTTTATGAAACTTTTCAATATCTTTTTTTTCTTCCAGTCCTGTTAATACATTGTGACTATAAACCACATATCCTACGTAAAAAATACTTACAAAGATAAATGCAACTATAATTGCCTCGTAGGTAAACACATATCCTTTATTTGATTTAATTTTTTTTAACATATTTATCCCTCACTTAAATATTATTATTTTTCTTATCTTTAAAAAGTATATCCAAAACCAATTTAAAAACAAAGCTACCGGAAAGATAATAAAGCTTATAATGTCGTGAATAACATTATAATTAAACATCTGTGAATATTTAATTATTAAGATTATTCTTAAAATATTTGAAAGAGTAATAATCAGAAGTCCAAATATAGAATATAGAATTTTATACTTAAAAGAAACATCGGGAGTTCCAAATACATAACCTAAAAATAATGCCATCTCTAAGGAACATGTGCATGGAGAACTAATCTCTATAATTCCATTTCCATCAATTATTATAATATTTTTATAATAATCCAGATTTAAAAGCTCTGATAAAATCATAGTTAATATGTGGGCAATATCTTCCTCAATAACGGTTAAAATATAATAAAAAATAAAAAAATAAATTATAAATTTAAATATATATTTCATGTTTTTGTTATCCATTCACTACCCTCTTAACTTTGTGTATATTTTCCAATACCTTATTTTTCGTTATTACAGTCATGTTTTTAGACACACTTTTTGAAGTAATTGAACCTTTTTTAACTGATTTTAAATAATAAAATCCAACAACTGATGCAGCTACTACAATAGCACCCAATAATAAAGCTAATTCTAATGATATCTGGGCTTTGTTAGATATTATTTTTTTAGATATCATTTTAACCCCCTTACAATTTGGAAGAAGCAAAATAATGTTGATATAATTATTAATAACTTAACATACAACGGAACTGGAACATCATGTATGCTTACTTTCGTTATATCTATTAACTTAGTTTTAGAATCTGAAAGGTTGTCATTATCTACAACTGTTAAAGTAACTGGGTATATTCCATATTTTGGATATGTATGCCTTATAATCTGCTTGGTTGTATTTGTTACATTTCCATCTCCAAAATTCCAAATATATTTAACTATATTTCCATCAGGGTCATAGGAGGAAGATGCATCAAACTCCACCACTGTGTCATTTATTATTTTATATGTAAATTCAGCAACTGGCGGATATTTTGGAATAGGAGAAAGTATAACAACCTTTGTTTTACTATCCGTTAAGTTCGTATTACTCTTAATAGTTAAAGTTACAAAATACACTCCTCCCTTGTCATAAGTATGGGTAGGATTTTGTTCTGTTGATGTACTTCCATCTCCAAAGTCCCAATTCCACTCAACTATTTTTCCAGGAATCACTATTGAGGTATCTTTAAATCTAACAGTATAGTTTCCAATTATTTCATAAGTAAAGTTAGCTAATATACCAGACACTACTACCTGTTTTGATGTTGAACTACTTATGTTGTAGTTATCAAATACCGTTAAAGTGACTGTATAGTATCCTGGATATGCATAATTATGATAAACTACTGTATTATTTGTTGTATTGATAACTGTCCCATCTCCAAAATTCCAAATATATTTAACTATATTTCCATCAGGGTCATAGGATTGAGAAATAAAGCTCACATTCTCATTAGGTTTAGGATTATGTGGATAATATGTAAATTGAGCTACTGGTGGTCTATTTATCACGCTAAACTTAACAGTTGTTGAATTAACTCCCCCCATTCCATCCCAAACCACTAACTTAGCAGTGTAATTTCCTGGGAAAAATCTATGAGATACTATTTTTAGCTCGTTTGATGTATAATTCCACACTACGTTTCCATTAGAGTCATAAACTGTTAAGTTAAATCCATAGATTTTTGCAGATGGTTCATCGGGAGAAATTATATACCCTGAGCCATCACTAAGCTCTCTACCTGCATCTGGGTCGTAACTGTTTAATGGATTAAAAACAACTGCATCTTTATAGCTTGCTGGATTTGGATAAATATAGAGTTTTGCTATTGGATTTTTATTATCTATAACTTTTACCTGTCTTGGAAGGAAATGCACACCAGGATCCCATCCTTCTATATAATAAACTCCTTCTTCTGAGAATGAATGTGTAATTACCATATTTGTTGATTTAATATGATAATACTCAGTTTTTATAACCCGATAATTGTAATCTTCATACTCTAATTTTAGATAACCCCCAATGTAATCATCAGGACAAGTATAATATATATAAAATGGTTGATTTGGCTTAACTATTGTTGGCTCTATCCATAACATAGAACTTTTTATCTTATTTTTATGAGTATAAGGGTTACCTTTAACAACAGGTCCAAATCCAACTGAAACAATTCCATTTTCATCTACAATCATAACATGTGCCTGATAATCTACACCATTATTTGGATAATAATGAACAGGAGAATTTTCTAATGAATGACTCCCATCTCCAAAACTCCAATATACAAATATTGGTTTTCCATAAGGATAATTAAAGCCGTATTTTATGCCTCCATTATATTCTTCAGCGGTAACTTGAACGTCATAATGTGTTTTTTGTTTCAATTTTAATGTTATTGGGCTATTAATATTTTCAGAATAATAGGTAATATTTACAACATGATTTTTAGAGTCATAAGTTACTTTTGGATTATTTTTGTCTGTTCCTGTTGGAATAAAATTATATAAAGTATTTCCTACATCATCAACAACTAAATAATCCAGAGTTGCTGAGGAAGCATAATGATAATTCCCCCAACCATTAACGTCCATCCAACATATTGGATAGATAAATGGATAAGAATATGTATAGCTATATTGATATTTTGAGTAATATTTTCCATATGTTTCATTTCCATCTCCAAAAAAGTATCTTACATAATTATAGTAATATGCATCCTTTGGGTCAAAATAAATCTCATGTCCTACCCTATAAGCCATAGCATATTCATCTTCTACATTAACTCCTATGAGATATCCCCAATTGTAATAACTTCCATTCCAAACATAATTTTCTTCCCTAATTGGTTCAAAATATCCTCCTCTTGGTCTTTTTACTTTAATACCTTCATCCAAATATCCAACCATTACATTTCCAGAATCATCAATAACTAAAACTCTTGGGTAGTAAATTCCTACATCATTATAAGTATGCGCAGGAGATTTTTCAAAAGAAAACGTTCCATCACCAAAGCTCCATACACAGAGTATTATGTTCCTATTTATTGAAAAATTAAACCTAACAGTATCTCCTTTTACAATCTCATCCCGACTGACATTCACAATTATTGGCGCTGTATCTACACTCAACCCATTGAAATCTATATTTGTGGTATTTGCTGAATAATATTTTATTATAACTGTGCCATTTGTTTTATTATAATAGATATCCCACTGTGTTTTTGAATTTGATGGACTACCATTAAATATGTATGTTGTATTAGCTACATTCCCAACAACAAGCCAATTATAAGTTAATGCCTTTGAATATCCAGTATTATTTAAATAGCCGCACCATGCTACTGGATAAGGGAATGGAAAGTTATATTTATGTGTTGTAGTTCTATAATTTCCATAATCAGTTTCAGTTAAATCACCAAAATCCCATTTAACCGAACCATTTTCTAATATGTCCTCAGCCACAGGATTTGGAGCCAAAGCTTCAAATGTTATGGTATCATTTACCTTATATGCTATAATATTTGAGTCAGTATTATTTGCACCAGAACTGTTAGTTATATTCATGGTATTTGGATGAATAACCATAACATAACCATCTACAGCTGAAACTGCAATGAAAATAAATAAAAGTAGTATTAAAAATTTTAAAACCCTCATATTCCTCACCAAAAATTAGCTTATGTTTATTGCTGACTTTTTCCATATTGTTATGTTTTTACCATCAATTATTGTAGTTATAGTGATATTATTACCTACATTAGTAGGAGAGATATTTATTTTATCACTATAAATCTTAACCCCATTCTTCGTTGGAGTGATTAAAATAAATGTATCATAACTTACATTAATAACCTTATTTGAGAAGTGAATCACATACCCTAAGTCCCCAATAGGTTTTAATTTTAGAGTTATATTTTCATTTTTTGCATATGCGAGAATAGCATAATCTTCAAATGTATCTGCAATGCTGTAAAGCTTATCAACTATATACCCATTAGTAACTCCATTAGAAAATGTAAGTTCAGTGGAGTAAATAAATATTGAAACTAACATCAAAAACATCATTGATAAAATGAAATCCACAGATACTTGCCCTCTTTTATTACCCATATACCAAACCCTCTGTGTTATTTGTAATTTTTATATCACTACTTAAACTAACTACTTAAACTATATATATGAATTATGCTATAATTTATATATTAATAACTGACTCATTTATATCACTTATTTAGATTTATACATTTGTATTTTCAAAGATATTATAAAAAACCAAAGGAATTAATGTCATAATATTGGCAGGTTGGTGATTAAAATGATTTTTAAAAAAAGAAAAGGACAGTTATCATTAGAGTTTATTTTACTTTTATTGGGGATAATAGTTGCAGGGACTGTTGTTACGTTAGGATTAGCAGAAAAAAGCCCAATAACTGCTGGGAATAAATCTTCTGAAATTAAAAAAAGGACAATGGGATTATTCATAAAAGAGGTAAAGTTTGAATCCCCTGGAGGAGGTCTTGTTAATAACTCTAACGAAACATCGAATAACTCCAAATTACCCGACTTAACAGTAACCGACATCGAATATGAACTGACAAGTAGTTGGAAGGGTAAGGTTTATGTCACAATCAAGAACATAGGTAAAGGAAAAGCAGAAAACTTCGCTTTAAGATTATACTACCCAGATGGCGATAAAACTAAATCCGGATTAAACTTAAATCCAGGAGAATCAACAAAAGTAGAATTCGACGACGTACCATTAATCAACGGTGAAGAATTAGCAGCATACGTCGATTACAATAATAATATCCAAGAGTTAGACGAATACAACAACATTAAAAAAGTAAAAGCCGACCTAACCGACATCCTACCCGACTTAACAGTAACCGACATCGAATATGAATTGACAAGTAGTTGGAAGGGTAAGGTTTATGTCACAATCAAGAACATAGGTAAAGGAAAAGCAGAAAACTTCGCTTTAGAATTAGGTTACTACCACTCAGGAACACCTAAAATTAAATCCGGATTAAACTTAAAGCCAGGAGAATCAACAAAAGTAGAATTCGACGACATGTGGTTAATTAACGGTGGAACATTAGTAGCATACGTCGATTACGATAACAAAATACAAGAATCAAACGAATATAACAACATTAAAAACGTAAAAATCGACCTAACCGACATCCTACCCGACTTAACAGTAACCGACATCGAATATGAATTGACAAGTAGTTGGAAGGGTAAGGTTTATGTCACAATCAAGAACATAGGTAAAGGAAAAGCAGAAAACTTCGCTTTAGAATTAGGTTACTACCACTCAGGAACACCTAAAATTAAATCCGGATTAAACTTAAAGCCAGGAGAATCAACAAAAGTAGAATTCGACAACATATGGTTAATTAACGGCAAAGAATTAACAGCATACGTCGATTACGATGACAAAATCCAAGAATCAAACGAATATAACAACATTAAAAAAGTAAAAATCGAACTACCAGACTTAACAGTAACCGATATCAAATACAAAGAGAGATGGTTCAATGTAAATGTAAAAGTTACCATTAAGAATATAGGCAAAGGAAAAGCAGAAAACTTCGGATTAAAATTAACCCTTAAGTCATCATTATTGGATTATTCACAGACAACTGACAATTTGAAACTGAACCCAGGAGAGTCTAAAACAGTAGAGTTCTATATAATAAAGCCTATTTGGTATTTGAGTTCTAAATTAGTAGCATATGTAGATTACAATAATAATATCCAAGAAGTGAGTGAAAGTAACAATAAAGTAACAATATTAAAATAATTTATATATAATACGGACATAATTATAACTTTATTAAAAAATAAAAATAGGATTAAATAAACTCCTTTAACTTCTCCCTTAATATATCATTAACTAATTTTCCATCTGCTTTTCCTCTCAACTTTGCCATACACCTACCCATTAAAAATCCATATGCCTTTTCTCCTTTTTCCCTAACCACATTTAAGTGCTCTTTAATTATCTCTTCAATAATTTTTTCAACTTCTTCTTTTGATAATCCCTTTAATCCTTTAATTTCTAAAATTTCATCTATGTTTTTATTTGGATACTCACAAAAGCCCTTTAAGACCTCAACAATTCCCTCCTTAGCTATTTTACCATCAGACAACGCCATAAATATCTCTTCACAATGTCTCTCTTCCAATTTATCTATATCATAACCTTCTCTTTTAATCTCCTTCAACGTATTTTCCAATGTTGTAGCAATTAAAACCGGCTTAACATTCTTAAATTTCTTACAGAGTTTTTCAAATAAATCAACGTAATAGCTTAAAACCATTTTCTTAGCCAACTCATCATTTAACTTATACTCTTTTTTAAATCTCTCAAACTTCTCCTCTGGAAGTTCTGGCAAATTGGCTTTAATCTCATCAATAAACTCCTTCTTTATAACTATTGGTGGAATATCCGTCTCTGGATACATCCTTGCGGCTCCTGGTAGAGGTCTTAAATATGCAGTATTCCCATCCTCCAAAGCTCTCCTCGTTTCCTCGGGAACTCCTATTAATGCCTCTTTAGCCCTCTCTATCACCGCCTCTAATGCCCTATCTACTTTGCTTTCCTCATCTGCAACAATAATTACAGCATCTAAATCATCGGCATTAACAAACTCTCTAAGTTTTTTAACCTCTTCCTCTGTAATACCATATTTTGGCAATTCATCAGTGTGGAAAAGCCCTCCAACACCGGCTATAACCTTAGCTCTATCTGAAAACTCCGTTCCCAATCTTCTTCCCGGTTGAATTTCTTTCCCAACTAACCCAGCAAAGCCCTTTAATAAAACTGCCTTAACCTTTCCATTCTTTTTCTTTAAGGCATTTTGTATAATCTTTGATTTACAGTCCTTAAATACTTCTGTAACATCAAATATCTGCTCAACAACCTCTGCATTCCTCTTTTTTAATTCATCTCTAATTTTTAAGAGGTTTAACTGCCTTATAACTTCATTTTCAACGACTTTTTCAATTAAGTCCAAGTCCTGAACTCCTTTAACCTCTATTCTTGCCCCATCTTTAATTGATATATTAATATCTTGCCTTATCGTTCCTAAACCTCTCTTAACCTTTCCAGTAGCTCTCAATATCTCTCCAATTCTTTTTGCCGCTTCTTTTGCCATTTTAGGACTTTTTATGTCAGGAGCTGTTGAAATCTCGACCAATGGAATTCCCAACCTATCCAAGTTATAAACAACTGCCTCCCCTCTATCCTCTATTTTCCTTGCTGCATCTTCCTCCAAACATAAACTCGTTATTCCTACTTTCCCTTCGGATGTTTCTATATATCCATCCCTTGCTAAGAATATAGTTCTTTGAAATCCAGATGTGTTTGAACCGTCAATAACTATCTTTCTCATTGTGTATGCAACATCAACAACATCCATATTCATCAATAAAGCAACTTCTAACGCTATTTTTAACGCCTCTTCACTTGGTGGATGTGGAGGTTCTTCATCCAACTCAACCAAACATGTTGTATCATTATAAAATTGATAAATGAATTTTTTCCCTTTTCTTGCTTCTATTAAAGCCGCTTTATCAACTTCTCCCATCTCACTCAATGAAGGTCTTAAAACTCTAACAATCTCACCATCTGGCTCATCATCTCTTAAAATTGTTGGACAGTGACAGAATAACTTTCTCTTTGTATTTAATTGTTGATGAATCTCCAATCCTACCTTTAAACCAACTTTTTCATAATCAATTTTCATTTTATCACCAAATTATTTTGGATTTATAATCTTTATTCCTTCTTTATCAGCAATTTCTTTAAAATCATCATCAAACGTTATTAAATTTTTAATTTTGTGATACTTGCATGTTGCAAGTATTAAAGCATCGTTTGGCAATAATCCATATTCTGTAATTAAATTATAGGCTATTTTATGAATATTTTCATCCATATTTAGTGTAATTAGCAAAGAAAATAAGTCATCCAGTAATTTTAACTCTTCTTTTTTATTTACAATTAGTTCTGGTTTATGTTTTAAAGTATATGATTTTTCGTTTGTTATTAATTTTAGATAAACCATTAAAACCTCACTAAACACTATTGAATTTATATAAAGTTCATATTTTTCCAACAACTCTAAAATATTAACGTTTCCACTAAAATGATTAATTATTACATTAGAATCAACAAACGCTTTTATAACCCCCATTCCTCTTCAACCTCTTTCATAGCTTTTTCTACTTCACTTTTCTTAAATCTCCCATATAATTTCATAACACTAATTTTTCGTTCAATTTCTTTCTTTATTTTTTTAGCAATTTCCTCTATATCAATATATTTTAAATCCTCATCTGGAATCTCAATTTTTATGGTAATTTCCATTTTATCACCATTTAAATTTAATAGGCGTCAAATCTACTTCTATATTCAATCTCTCCAACCAAGTTTTTATTAATTAATTTTTTAACTTCCTCTGGCTTATAATTTCCTAATAAATACATTAACTTAACATAAGCAACTTCTGGAAGCATGTCTTCACATCCAATAACTCCCAATTTTTGTAATTCCCTCCCATTTGAATAGACATTCATATTCACCCTTCCATTAATTGTTTGGGTTGTCATTACAACTACTACTCCTTTATCAATTGCATACTTCATATCCTCAAATATATACTCTGGGGCATGCCCTAAACCAGTTCCCTCTAAAACAATTCCCTTATAACCATTATCAACATAGAACCTTATAATCTCCCCATTCATTCCAGGATAAACCTTTATTAAAGCCACTTTTTCCTCTAATTTTGTATTTATCTCTACCTTTTTGCTGTTATCTGATTTTTCAACTTCTTGCAAATATTTAATTTCTTTTTTAAATGGATTTATCTTAGCCACTGGAATGCTGTTTATTGATTTAAATGCATCTCTTCTTGATGAATGGCATTTTCTAACCTTGACTCCTCTATGCATATAGCAGAAAGTGTCTCCACTCTCTCCATGCATTACTACATAAACTCCTTTAATTGGCTCTCTTGCGGCTAAAACAGCACTTATTAAATTGAGGGCAGCATCTGATGAAGGTCTATCACTACTCCTCTGAGCTCCAACTAAGATTATTGGCACATCCGCCTTAACCATAAATGAGAGAGCCGCGGCGGTATAAGCCATTGTGTCAGTTCCATGGGCTATAACTATACCATCAGCCCCCTCTTCTATCTCTTTTTTTATTTCCTCAGCAATCCTTTTCCAATACTCTGGTTTCATATTTTCGCTTAATATATTCATTACTGCCCTTCCTTTTATGTTAGCAATGTCTAAAAGCTCTGGAACAGCCCTAATTAAATCATCAGCCGTAAAAGAAGGATGAACAGCTCCTGTTTTATAATCAACCTTTGAGGCAACTGTTCCTCCAGTGGATAAAATAGAGATTGTTTTAAACTTTTCATTCTTTTCAATGTTTAATGGGGGCAATTCATACTTTGGTTTTTCTCCTTTGGATATAATCTCTATATTTTTTACATTTTCTTTTAATATTCCAACATTATAACCGTTTTTCATCTTTATTGTTATTATATTTTCATCAGTTGATGGCAATAAGATACCTTCAAAAACCCCTTTATCTGTTTCTACTCTTATAACATCTCCAACATCCATTATTTCACCTTTAAGTGATTTTTAATATCCATAGAAATTAAAATAAGCAAAAAAAATATAAAAAGATTATACTCTCAAAGGGAGTGAAATAAATTTAAATATACCGTTATAGCATTAAAAATAAAAAATAAAAAGTGGCGTCAGTTCGCCCATCAATCATCATCATAGCTCAGCAGCTACTCCGTTCATCATCCGCCGTAAATATATTAAGTAGGTTTAAGTATATATACTTTCCAGTGGGTGAAAACATGAACGTTAAAGAAATTGAAAAATACTTAGAAAAAAATTTTAATAAATTGCCAGAAGGTTGTAAGCAGTGCGTTAGAGGAGAAAAATTAGTTTTATTTATCACAGGAATTTGTAATAATAATTGTTATTACTGCCCTTTATCTAAAAAGAGGAAAAATAAAGATGTTATTTATGCAAATGAGAGATTAATAACTACCGTTGAAGAGGCAATAGAAGAGGCAAAACTATGCAGTAGTAAAGGAGTAGGAATAACGGGAGGGAATCCTTTATTAAAAATAAATAGGACTGTAAAATTTTTAAAGGCATTAAAAAAAGAGTTTGGTGAATTTCACGCCCATTTGTATACAACGCCAGAAACAGTAAGTGAAGAAAACTTAAAACTTTTAAAAGAGGCAGGTTTAGATGAGATAAGATTGCATCCAACAAAGATATTCAATGAGGGTTATGATGAAGAATATATAAAGTTTTTGTGTGAAAAATTGGACTTATGCAACAAATATATTGAGGATGTTGGTGTTGAGATTCCAGCAATTCCAAATATGGAAGATGAGATTTTAAAGTTGGCTGAGGCAATTGATGGAATATCCAAATTTATGAACATAAATGAACTTGAATTTTCTGAGGAAAATTATTATGAGTTGGAGAAGAGGGGTTTTAAGCCAAAGGATGATGTAAGTAATGCCATTGCTGGCAGTGAAGAAACAGCTTTAAAAGTTATAAAAGAATTTAAAGGTAATTTGTTTATTCATTACTGCCCATCTGTCTTAAAAGATGCTATACAAATGAGAAATAGATTAATAAATAGAGCTAAGAATGTAGCCAAACCTTATGAGGTTATAACAGAGGATGGCTTGTTGTTGAGAGGGATAATGATTTTTGATAATGAAGATGAGTTAAAAGAAATGGCTGAGATTTTGGAAGAAAATGGGATAGATTTTGAAATTATTGGTAAGAATATATACTTAAATCCATTTATTTTGGAGGATATTATTGAAGAGATGAAAAGGCAGAGATTTCCTATAACATTCTCTGCCTATATATCAGAACTCTATCCAACATCAGACGCTTTGGAAGTAGAGAGAATCCCATTAATAACTAAAAAATTAAGATTTAGAAGAAGGAGAAATAAAGGGAGATTATGATTTATGATTTTAGAAAGAAGTCAAAATTTGGTTATACAACTGGCTCATGTGCAGCTGCTGGGGCATATTCAGCCCTCTACTATCTAAAATTTGGAGAAAAACTTAACTATGTTGAGATTGAGAACTTAAAGGGAGATAAGTTAATTATTCCAATAGAAAAAATTGAAAAGTGTGGAAATAAAGCTAAGGCAGTTGTTATTAAAGATGCCGGGGAAGATATTGACATAACAAATGGTATTGAAATTATTACCGAAGTGGAGTTAAAAAAAGGAAAAAAGGATGTTATTATCAAGGGTGGGGAGGGAGTTGGAATAGTTACAAAGGATGGTTTGCAGGTAAAAAAAGGGGAAAAGGCAATAAATCCAAAACCAAGAGAGATGATTAAAAACAATCTTTTAAAATTGTTAAATGATGACGAAGTTGCTGAGGTAACAATTTCAATACCAAAAGGAAAAGAACTGGCTAAAAAAACACTAAATCCAAAGCTTGGAATTGTTGGGGGATTGTCTATATTGGGAACTACTGGCATTGTTAGACCAATGTCAAACGAAGCATATATGAACTCCTTAGTCCCACAAATAAATGTTGCGTTAGCTAATGGTTATAAGAGGTTGATTTTTGTCCCTGGGAATATTGGAACTAAGTATGCGAAAAAACTTTTAAATGCCAATGATGATGAGATTATTGAGGTCTCAAACTTTTGGGGATTTATGCTTGATAAAGCCAAAGAGAGAGGAGTTGAAGAGATTTTAATTTTTGGACATGCTGGAAAAATAATTAAGTTAGCTGGGGGAATATATAATACTCACTCAAAGGTAGCTGATTGTAGAAATGAGATATTAGCAGCTTATTCTTCCCTATTTATTGATGACAAGGAAGCAATAAAAAAGATATTGTTTTCTAATACAACTGAGGAAGTTATTAAAATTTTAAAAGAAAAAGGAGTTTTAGAGGATGTTTTCAATTTTATAGCTAAAAGAGTTGTTGAAAGGTTGAGTGAAAGATGGGAGGGCATTAAATTCAGCTGTATAATTATAGATATGAAAGGAGAGGTTTTAGGAAGCCATATATAGAATAAGAAATCACAAAAAATATTTTTTGGTGAAGTTATGGGGTCTGTCCAACATGGACATTTATAGATAAACATCCATGTTGGACTTGGGAATCATCAACCTCAGCTCCCTCTGGGTTCATTGGGAGCAAGTCATCGGTCTCTTCCCCGGTCACGGGGACCCCAACTCCGCCTATCGGTTTAAATAATAATTATCGATGCCTCCTTAGGTCTCCATTGTCACCTTCATCAGAGGCATCTTTACGATTGTATGGTATATATAAATTCATATATAAAAATTTCGGTAATAAATATCTATAAATATTCATATTTATCTATGAAAAATTAAACTGTTTCAAACGGCTATATATGCTCCGGAGATAATTGGAAAAATTTTACTTTTTAGATAGGAAAAGCAATTCTCATTTTTCATTTTCACATTCATAAATCAACTATATACCTAACTTTCCATTCCCCATTTTCTTTTTTAACTTCCATTTTGTGATAGGTTACTGCCTTAACCTCTTCCTTTATATTGTGTTTTTCTTTATCTATCTTCTCTCCATAAGCAGTGCATTTTAACCTATATCCACTATCATCTCTTTCAATTTTTATGTCAAAGTCATTAAAAACTATGCCCTCAACATCCGTATAAAAGAGCAACTCATTCAAAAAATTATATAAAAGCTCTTCCAAATCTTCTCCTGTTACTTCAAACTCTATTTTTTCCTTTTTATCAACCTTATCGATATCAACCATAATATTGTAAAGACCCTTAGCTCCTTCTTTAAACACCTCTTCTAAGCTCTTCCCCATTGCTTCAACACCTAAATCAGCAGTTGTTTCAAAATAATTAAACATTTAAACCACCTCAATAGTAAATCCATTACAATTATTTTCTTTATATTCTTTAATCTCAAAATCCACGTCTAAAAAGTGTTTAACAACCCATATGTTTGTTTTTGTGTGATTGGTTATCTCTGAAACTCCCACTATTCCTTTACCAAAAGCCAAGAATGGAATTATTTGGTCACCCATATATTTATCCAAAGCCATCCCACTTTTTCTCTCTTTCAACAACCCATTAACAGCCCTTTCAGCAACAATCTCCGCCCTTAAACCTTTTTCCCCTAAACAACTTCCTCCTAAGGTATCATTCCACAAAACTATTCCTGCCCCAGTGGAAATGCCTTTTGAACACTCTATTTTTATATTTGGCATTAGTTTTTCTTTGTTCAATAAATCAACTGCCTTTTTTCTCATTCTTCTTGCTATATTCTCATCTAAATTTTGCACATAGGCAATTCCTTCAACTAAATCACTTTTAGAATGCTCAACTAAATCAAATTTTTTAACTTTTGAGGGCTTTACCTCAAATATAACCTCTCCCCCACCTTCTGGATAAAACCCCCTCTTCAAAACTTCTATCTCTGTCAATACTCCAAAATCCCTGAGAATTTTTAAAGTTACATTTTTTACATAGTCAATTGGTGGGGCTCTCTTAACATCAGTCCCTCCTTTAATTTTTACAGTGAATTTTTTGTTAATTCCTAATGATAGAGGGAGGAGTGTTTGTATAACCAGAGATATGCTTCCAGCAGTTCCTATATCTATTGTAAAGTCCTTTGGTGATAATTTTGAAGGTATAAATGTTAATTCCTCTGAACCTACTTTTAAACCAAAAACTTCTGCATTGCAAAGCTTTTTTACTGCTTTGACAGCAGATACATGCTGAGGAGCTAAGCCCTTATTTTTCCTCTTTTTCCTTATATTGATAATTTTTACCGGTTTTTGAGTTATAGCAGATAAAGAAACAGCAGTTCTTACAATCTGCCCACCACCTTCTAAGTAACTCCCATCAATAACAACAAAATCCATGTTTTCACCAAAATTATAGTTCTTTTCAAAATATTTTGAAATACATAAGGCATTGATGAACTCCTTCCATTAGGAAGGAGTTCAAATTTCCTTAATAAATTTTATTCACTTTTGAAAAGAACTATAAACTTTCTTTAATTTTGCAATAAAAAATGGTTCATTTGGTGGAAAAACCCTTAAAGTTCCCTCTATATACCCCTCCTTTATATTTATA